>CANJMX010000011.1 GCA_947475125.1 Actinomycetota bacterium | reverse complement strand
CTCGATGGAGGCGCTCATCCACCACTTCAAGCTGGTGACCGAGGGCTTCAAGGTGCCGGCGGGTGAGGCCTACGCCACCATCGAGAGCCCCCGCGGCGAGATGGGTTGCTACGTGGTGAGCGACGGCGGGCCCAAGCCGTATCGCGTGCACATGCGGGACCCCTCGTTCGTCAACCTGCAGGCGCTGCGGCCGCTGGCCAAGGGCGGGTACCTGGCCGACCTCATCGCCGTCATCGCATCACTCGACCCGGTGATGGGTGGTGTCGACCGATGACCGCCCACGAGATCAGCGAGTTCCTCGCGCCCATCCGTCATGAGTTCCCCGACCAGCGGTCGCTCATTCTGCCGGCACTCCGATTTGCCCAGGAGGAGCAGGGCTGGCTGCCACCCGAGGCCATGGCGGCCGTGGCCGAGGCCACCGGGTACTCGCAGGCATACGTGGAGAGCGTGGCGTCGTTCTACGACCGGCTGTACACCGAGCCGGTGGGTCGCAGGGTCATCTCGGTGTGCACGACGCTCTCGTGCATGCTTCGTGGATCGGACGAACTCCTGGCCCACGTGGCCGCGAACATCGGTACCAATGGCGAGGGCACCAGCGCCGACGGCATGTTCACCCTGCAGCGCGCCGAGTGCCTGGGTGCCTGCGACCGGGCGCCGTGTCTGCAGGTTGACTCCGACGATCAGCAGGGACCGCTCACGCACGACGATGCCGACGCCATCATCGGGGCGCTCCGCGCCGACGGCGCCCCGACCCGGTACGACCGGTAGGCGGCTGACGATGCCCCAGCTCAACTCCGTCTATCGCCATCGCGAGTTCCAGGACCTCCTCACGCTGAGCGGCTACGAGCGTGCGGGTGGCTGGAATGGCCTCAAGGCCACCCTCGAGATGAGCCCCGATGATGCCCTGTACGCATTCCAGCGCTCGGGCCTTCGCGGCCGCGGCGGGGCCGGCTTTCCCATGGGTCGCAAGGCGTCGTTTCTCCCCAAGGACTCCGGCAGGCCCACCTACGTGGTGTGCAACGCCGACGAGAGCGAGCCCGGCACCTTCAAGGACCGAGAGATTCTCGACAAGAACCCCTTCCAGCTCATTGAGGGCGTGGCCATCGCGTCGTATGGCGTGGGCTGCGAGCGGGCATACATCTACGTGCGCGGCGAGTACGGCCATCAGGCCGAGGTGCTCCGCCGCGCCATCACGGAGTGCCGCGAGGCCGGGCGCCTGGGCCCCGATGCCTTTGGCCCCGGCGCGCCATTTGACATCGCGCTGTACCGCGGTGCGGGTGCCTACATCTGTGGCGAGGAGACCGCGCTGCTCGAGAGCCTCGAGGGCAAGCGCGGACAGCCCCGACTCAAGCCGCCATTCCCTGCCGTGGCCGGGCTGTACGGCTGCCCCACCCTCATCAACAATGTCGAGACCCTCGCGGCATTGCCGCCCATCATGCACCGGGGTGCCGACTGGTACGCCGCCATTGGACCCGAGAAGAGCCCGGGTACAAAGATCTTCTCTGTGTCGGGGCATGTACTGAAGCCCGGCAACTACGAGATCGTGATGGGCGAGACCACACTGCGCGAGCTCATCTTCGACCTCGCCGGCGGGCTGCGTGACGGACGCGAGTTCAAGGCCTGCTGGCCGGGTGGATCAAGCGTGCCCGTGCTCACCGCCGAGCACCTCGACACACCGCTCGACTACGAGTCGCTCGCCGGCGCGGGCACCTTTCTGGGATCCGGCGGCTGCATCGTGATGGACGACTCCGGCTGCATCGTGCGGGCCTCCTGGCGCCTGGCGCACTTCTACCGCCACGAGAGCTGCGGCAAGTGCACGCCCTGCCGTGAGGGCACCGGCTGGCTCGAGAAGATTCTGGGCCGCATCGTGCACGGCGACGGGCGCCTTGAGGACCTCGCCATGCTCGAGTCGCTGTTCGGACGCATCTCGGGCCGCACGCTGTGTGCGCTGGCCGACGGCGCCGTGGCACCGGTGCAGAGCGCGCTCGAGTTGTTTCGCGACGACTTCGTACAGGTGATCGAGCAGGGCGGGTCGCCCGTGCCCGAGCCGATGGGGGTCATCAATGTCTGAGCCTGACGAGGCCCCGGTGATCATCACCATCAACGGCCAGGCCGTGGAGGCGCGTAAGGGCGCGATGCTGGTTGATGCCGCCAAGGCGGTCGGCGTCGAGATCCCGGTCTTCTGTTACGAGCCGCGCCTCGGCAAGCCCATCGGCGCCTGCCGAATGTGCCTGGTTGAGGTGGAGGGCATGCGCGGCCTGCAGACGGCCTGCTCCACCCCGGTGGCGCGCGACATGGTGGTGAACACCACCAGCGACCAGGTGAAGGACGCCCAGAATGGCGTGCTGGAGCTGCTGCTGGCCAATCACCCGCTCGACTGCCCGGTGTGCGACAAGGGCGGCGAGTGCCCGCTGCAGGACCGCACCTTCCAGTTCGGCCCGGGTGAGACCCGCATCCTCGAGCCCAAGAACCACTTCCCCAAGCCGCTCGACCTCTCGCCCCTGGTGGCGCTCGACCGCGAGCGCTGCATCGCCTGTTTCCGCTGCGTGCGATTCAGCGAGGACGTGGCGGAGGACGGCCAGCTCACCTTCCATGAGCGTGGTGACTCCACCGAGATCGCCACCTTCAGCGGCGAGCCGTACGAGGGCCGCTTCACCGGCAACACCATCGATCTGTGCCCGGTGGGCGCACTCACCAGCAATCCGTACCGGTTCGTCAGCCGGCCATGGGACATCAAGAACGCACCATCCATCTGTGCGGGCTGCTCGGTGGGCTGCAACCTGGAGATCACCGAGCGCGACGGCGAGATCAAGCGCGTGACCGGCCGCCCCGATCCCAACATGGCGGTTGAAGAGGGCTGGATCTGCGATCGCGGCCGCTGGGCATTTCCGGCGCTCACCGCCGGCGATCGCCTGGTGATGCCCGAGATCGTTGATCAGGTGGGGCGCCGGCACGTGCGCATCGAGCGCGCGGTGGGTGACGCCGGCGCCATCCTGCGTCGTTCCGGCATCCGGGTGGCATTCCTGCTGGGCACCCCCGTCACGGTTGAGGATGGCTTTCTGGCGCTTGAACTGAGCCACCTTCTGGATGACGCGCCGGTTGCGCGCCTTGGGGTGTCCGACGACGGGCTCGGCCCGCTTCGCGCCCTGCCCGGCGCCCAGATGCACGACATGGACGGCGCCGACGTGATCGTGATGGTGGGCGGCGACCCGTCGTCACAGCAGCCGGTCACCGAGCTGCGGCTTCGCAAGGCCCGCCGTAATGGTGCCCGCGTGGCCATGGTGGGCCCACGGCCCACCGCGCTCGACGGAAACACTGCGGAAGCACTTCGCACCGTGCCGGGTCGTCTGGGCGACGCCATGGACGTGGTGGCCGAGCGCCTGCTGGGCTCGTCGCGCGCCATCGTGCTGTGGGACGAGTGCGACCTGGCCGCCGAACCGGTCGCCGCCGACGCACTCGCCCGCCTTGTGGCATCCACCCCGGGGGCACGCGCCATTGAACTGGCCGCCGACGTCTCGGGGCCCGGCCTGAGGGCGCTCGGAATCCCGGCCACCGGCGTGCTCGAGCAGATCGAGGCGGGTGAGGTTGATGTGCTCATCACGGTGAAGGCCGACCCCACCACCGGCCCGGGTGGCACCCGCTGGGCAGCGGCGCTCAACCAGGTGCCCACGGTCATTGCGCTCAGCACCCACCGCAGCCCCATCGTCGATCTCGCCGCCATCGCCATCCCCGTGCTGTACGGGCTTGAGGAGGCGGGCACCCTGGTGAGCATGGCCGGCCGGGCCCAGCGCCTGCGCCCCGGCGCGATCGGGCCTGAAGGTGCTGCCGCCGCATGGGAGGTGCTGGTGGGCCTGAGCCACCGCATGGGCCAGCCGCTTCCCGACCGCACCGCAGCGCAGGCATTCGATCGCATGGCCAAGCGGTTCCCCGCATTCTCCGGCCTCACCTGCACTGACCTCGGGCTGCTGGGCGCCCCCATCGCCGCCGGCACGGGAGGACCCGCCGCTCCCGCGCGCCGGGCCGAGGGCGAGGGGTTGGCGCTGGTGGTGTCCACGCCGGTGTTTGGTGATGCCACCGCCCACCGCAGCGACGCTCTCGACTGCGTGCGCGAAGAGACCCATCTGGGGCTCTGCCCCGCCGAGGCCGATCGCCTGGGTGTGAGCGGATCGACACACGTGCGGGTGACCACTCCGTTTGCCTCGGTGCTACTGCCCCTCGTGGAGGATCACCGCCTGCACGAGGCCGGCGCATATCTGGTGCTGGGTGACCCGGCCAGCATGGCAGCCACCCTTCTGCCGGCCGATCGCGGGCCGGTGTGCGCCGTCATCTCCGCACCGGTGGCGCAGGAAGTGGGGGCCTGATGCCCCAGGAAGCACTCCTCACCATGATCATCCAGGCCATCATCGTTGTGGTGGTGGTGCTGTCGTCGTTCGCATACCTCACCCTGCTTGAGCGCCAGTTGATCGGACGCTTCCAGGCGCGGCGTGGTCCCAACCGAGCTGGCCCCTTTGGACTGATGCAGCCGCTTGCCGACCTGGGCAAGTTGACGTTCAAGGAAGACTTCGTGCCTGAGGGCGCCAACGCCACGATCTTCCGTCTGTCGCCGCTTATCTGCGTGATCGCCGCCGTGGCCACGCTCGCGGTCATCCCCTTTGGCGGGGTGCATGAGGTCGGCGGGCACACCATCACCATGTACGGGGCCGACCTGAGCGTGGGCGTGCTGTTTGTGTTCGCCATGAGCAGCCTGGGCTTCTACGGGCTCATCCTCGGCGGCTGGGCAAGTGGCAACAAGTACTCGCTGCTGGGCGCCGCGCGCAGTGCGGCCCAACTGGTGAGCTACGAGGTGGCCATGGGCCTGTCCATCGTGGGCGTCATCATGATCAGCCAGAGCCTGTCACTGGTTGACATCGCCAACGACCAGGCCGCACACATCTGGTACATCGTCTACCAGCCCATCGGCTTCATCATCTTCATGATCGCGGCCTTTGCCGAGACCAACCGCACGCCCTTCGACTTGGCCGAAGCCGAGAGCGAGCTCATCGCGGGCTACAACCTGGAGTACAGCTCGGTGAAGTTCGCAATGTTCTTCCTGGCCGAGTACACCAACATGATCATCGTGTCGGCCATCGCCGCCACGCTGTTTCTGGGCGGCCCCGACGGGCCCTTCCTGCCCGGCTTCATCTGGCTGGGCATCAAGATCGCCGTGCTGCTGTTCGTCTTCATCTGGGTGCGCGCCACCGTGCCGCGCCTGCGCTACGACCGCCTGATGAAGTTCGGTTGGAAGGTGCTGCTGCCGGTGGCCACCGCCAACCTGCTGCTCACCGCCGTCATCGTCGGCCTCGGGTTTGCCAACTGATGGGCCGCCTCGACGCACTCAAGGGGTTTGGCGTCACGTTCCGGACGCTGCTCACCAAGCCCGTCACCATTGGCTACCCCGAGCACAAGACTCCCGTGTACCCGCGCTTTCGTGGTCGCCACCGCCTGTGGCTGCACGATGACGGGCTGGAGAAGTGCGTGGGCTGCTCGCTGTGTGCCGCCGCCTGCCCGGCTGACTGCATTCGCGTGGTGGCCGAGGAGAACACGCCCGAGCACCGGGTGAGCGCTGGCGAGCGCTACGCGCGCATCTATGAGATCAACATGGCGCGCTGCATCTTCTGCGGCTACTGCGAGATCGCGTGCCCATTCGACGCCATCACGCTCGAGCACTCGTACGAGCTCAGCGAGTACACCCGCGAGGCCCTCATCTACACCAAGGATGTGCTGCTGGAGCCCGCCCCCAAGCAGCCGCCGCTTCACCCCAACGTGCCGGGCGGGCCCATCCCCCCGGGCGAGGCATGAGCGTGGCCGTTGACGCACTCATCCCCGGTGCACCCATGCTGTTTATGGGAGAGGGCTTTCGCGTGCACGCCACCAGCCGCGAAACCGCCGGTGGGTTTCTTATTGCCGAGATCACATCGCGCCCAGGTGGTGGGCCGCGCCACATGCATTCGCACGAGGCCGCCGAGCAGTACATGTGTCTGGAGGGTGGCATCACCGTCATCACCAGCGAGGGCGTGCACCGCCTGTCGCCCGGCGAGTCGGTGACCATCACCCCGCACCTGGCCCACACCTACCGCAACCTGAGCGATGCCCCGGCGCGCCTCCTCTGCACGCTGTCGCCACCCGACGACATGGAGGCGTTTCTGCTGGAGGTGTGCGACCCGCACACCGAGGGCGCACCCCTTCCCGCCGTCGACCCGGCAGCAGCCGACCGCGCTATGCACATCGCCGGGCAACATGGCATGCGCGTTCTCGACGAGTACGACCCGGCGGTGCTGACCAATGGGTGAGCAGATCACCTTCGCCATCGCGGCCATCGGTGCCGTGGGCTTTGGAATCGGCGTGGTGTTCTTCAAGGACGCCTTCCGCGCAGCGGTGTCGCTCATCGGCACCCTGCTGTCGGTGGCGCTCTTGTTCATCGTGCTGATGGCGCCGTTTGTGGCTGCCCTGCAGGTGATCGTGTACGCCGGCGCCATTGTGGTGCTGTTCCTGTTCGTCATCGCCTACCTGGGTGAGCGCAACGAGGTGCCCGGGCGCGACCGGCTGGACGCCATGCAGGCCGTCGGTTGGATTGCCCTGCTCGGCATCGGTGCCTTCGGCGTGATCGCGGTGCTCAACTCCACAATCGGCCCCGAGGTGCCCGCACCGACGGACACTGATGTGGGATCCCCTGCGGCAATTGGCCATGCATTTCTCAGCGATCACATCATCGCCTTTGAGGGCACGTCGCTCATCCTGCTGGTGGCCGCCGTTGGTGCGGTCATCCTGGCCAAGCGCGCGGTGCAGTTGGAGGGAGGCCGATGATCGTCCCAATGTCCGCCTACATCGTGCTGTCCATCGTGCTGCTGGGCCTCGGGATGCTGGGCGTCATGCGTCGTCGCAACCCGCTGCTGTTGCTGCTGTCGATCGAGCTGATGCTGAACGCCGGCAACATCCTGCTCATCGGCTTCTCGCGTCAGTGGAATGACCCTGCGGGACAGATCTTCGCGCTTGTGGTGATGGTGGTGGCGGCCGCCGAGGTGGTTATCGGGCTGGGTCTGGTGGTCGCGGTATTCCGTAGCCGCATGAACCTCGACGTGGACGAGATGTCGTCCATGAAGGGCTGACCCGTGCAGACGACGCTCGCCTGGATCGTGCTCGTGTTGCCGCTGCTCGGCGGCATCACCCTGGTGGCATGGCCCGGGGAGCCCCCGCGCGCAGCCACACGCCTCATCGGCATCGGCAGCATCCTCATCGCCTTTGCGCTGGCCGTCACCATCTTCGTGAGCCTGCTCATGAACGCACCCGACGACCGCACGTTCACATCGGGCCTCTACGAGTGGATCTCAATCGGCGGTACATCGCTGGATCTTTCGATCCTCGTCGATCCGCTCAGCGTGATGATGATGCTCATCATCACCGGGGTCGGGTTTCTCATCCACCTGTTCAGCGCCGAGTACATGCAGAACGACCGCGACTACCGGCGGTTTTTCGCCGAGATGAACCTGTTCGTGTTCTCGATGCTGCTCCTGGTGCTGGCCGGCAACTTCTTCTTCCTCATCGTGGGCTGGGGATTTGTGGGCCTGGCCTCGTACCTGCTGATCGGCTTCTGGTACGAGCGCCCCGCAGCGGTGGCGGCGGCCAAGAAGGCATTTGTGATGAACGTGATCGGCGACGCGGGCCTGGTGCTGGGGGTCTTGCTCATTCTTCGCCAGCTGGGCACGCTCGACTACCAGCAGGCATTTGCCAACGCCGATCAGCTGGGAGCGAACAGCGGCACGGCGCTGGCCGTGTGCCTACTGCTGTTCGTTGGCGCCGCGGCCAAGAGCGCGCAGATTCCACTACACACATGGCTGCCCGATGCCATGGAGGGCCCCACACCGGTAAGCGCGCTGATCCACGCCGCCACCATGGTGACCGCAGGCGTGTACCTGATCGTGCGCTGCCACGCGCTGTTTCAGATGTCCGAGCTCGCGGGCCAGATCATCGCCGTTATCGGTGCCGCCACGCTGCTGATGGCCGCCACCGTGGCCCTGCAGCAGGTGGACATCAAGCGTGTGCTCGCCTGGAGCACCGTGAGTCAGATCGGCTACATGATCATGGCCGCGGGCCTTGGCGCGTACTCGGCGGCCATGTTCCACCTGCTCATGCACGCCTTCTTCAAGGCCTGCCTGTTCCTTGCCGCCGGCATCGTCATCCACGCCCTGCACGACGAGCAGAGCCTCAACAAGATGGGCGGGCTCAAGAAGTACCTGCGCGTGGCCTACTTCGGCATGGGCATGGGTTGCCTGGCGATTGCCGGATTCCCGGGCTTTGATGCGTTCTTCAGCAAGGACGACATCCTCGCCACGTCACTCGCGGCTGGGCCGGTTGGCGTGGCCTGCTGGATTATCGGCGTGGTGGGTGCGTTCCTCACCGCGCTCTACATGTTCCGCCTGCTGTTCCGGGCCTTCTTCGGACCCGAGCCCACGGGCGGCTACGCGCACGCGCCGCACCCCTCCAAGTGGTGGATGGCGGTGCCGGTCATCATCCTGGGCGTGCTCAGCTTTGTGGGCGGATGGATTCAGGTGCCCTTCGGCTGGACCGGCATCAGCGACTGGCTGGCACCCGTGCTGGCCGACGTGCAGCACCCGCTTGAGGCGACCAACGCACAGGTATGGCTCACCATCGGCTTCTCGACCGCTGCTGCGCTTGGGGGCATCGCCCTGGCCTGGTGGCTCTTCGCTGCCGACCCACAGCGGCGCATCCGCCTTGCCGCCGTGGCGCGTGGACCGCGCGAGGTGATGCGCGAGGCCTATCTGTTTGACGAGGCCTACGACGACGTGTTCATTGAGCCCGGCCGCGAGCTCGGCACCGTGCTGCTCGATGAGGTTGAGCCGAAGGGCCCGCAGGGCCTCATCACCGGCACGGCCGCGGTGATCCGCGACACCGCGCGCGTGGTGAGCGCATCGGAGAATGGTTTCGTGCGCTCGTACGCCTTCGCCATGATCGCGGGCCTTGCAGTGGCGGGCGTCATTCTTGCCATCGTCGTGGCGGGGGTGGCCTGATGCCCTGGGTCTCGCTGCTGGTGATCGTGCCGCTTGTCGCCGCCATCGTGCTGGCACTGGTACCGCAGCACGACCGCATGCTGGCGCGCACCGTGGCACTGGCAGGCACCGGGCTCACCGTTGCCGTGTCGATCGTGGTGCTCGTGCTGTTTGACCGCGGGTCGGGGGCGCTTCAGCAGATCGACCACGTGGACTGGATCACGAGCCTGGGCATTTCGTGGGACCTGGGCGTGGACGGCATCTCCATCTGGCTCGTACTGCTCACCACCGTGCTGTTTACCCTCGGGATGATCGCCGCCTGCCAGCACCTGCCCGAGCGCGGCAACATGTTCCTGTCGCTGCTCCTGTTGTCGGAGGTCGGCCTTCTGGGGCTGTTCACCTCGGGCGACCTGGTGTTGTTCTACGTGTTCTGGGAGTTCATGCTCATCCCATTCGCGTTCCTTATCTGGACCTGGGGTGGCGACAACCGCAGGCGTGCCGGCCTCACGTTTGTCGTGTACACGATGGTGGGCAGCCTCATCATGCTCGTGGCCATCATCTCCACGGCCCTGATCGCCCGCGACCACCTGGGCTACGCCACCTTCCTCATCCGCGACATCCAGGGCGTGCCGTTCTCGGGCACGGCATCCACCCTGCTGTTCGCCGGGTTCGTACTGGCCTTCGCCATCAAGTT
Source organism: Actinomycetota bacterium (assembly GCA_947475125.1). Classification (GTDB taxonomy): domain Bacteria; phylum Actinomycetota; class Thermoleophilia; order Miltoncostaeales; family Miltoncostaeaceae; genus SYFI01. The sequence continues at coordinate 9,486 of CANJMX010000011.1, read as the reverse complement.
GCCCCTGTGGCCATTCCACGGATGGTTGCCGCTGGCCTACGGTGAGGCGCCCATCGTGGTGACCGCGCTCATGGCCGCGCTCATGAGCAAGGCCGGCGTATACGGCCTGCTGCGCATCGGCGTGCCGCTGTTCCCCGATGGCGCCAACACGCTGCTCATCCCCATCGCCATCCTGGCGCTCATCGGCATCGTGTACGGATCGCTGCTCGCGTGGCGTGCGCGCACCATGCGACTGCTCGTGGGTTACTCAAGCCTTGCCCACCTGGGATTCATCGTTCTGGGAATCATGGTGTTTGACCAAATGGCGGCGCAGGGGGCCGTGCTGCAGATGATCAACCACGGGGTAGTGGTGGCCGCTGCGTTCACCATCGTGATGGTGCTGGGGCGCGGGACGGGCACCGAGGATATGGGCCGCCTGGGCGGGCTGGCCAAGGGCGCCCCGCGATTGGCCGTGGCGTTCCTCATCGTCACCATGGCCGCGCTGGCCCTGCCCGGGTCCAATGCATTCGTGGGCGAGTTCTTCATTCTCGGTGGGGTATTTCGCCAGTACGCCTGGATGGCCGTCATCGCCATGGCCGGCGTGATCTACGCCGCGGTCTACATGCTGCGCATGTACCAATCCACGATGAATGGCCCGGTGAAGGGCGTTTCCGACGAGGGCCGGGCGACCGAACTGCGTCGTGGCGACGCCATCGTGCTGGTACCGCTCATCCTCATCATGTTCCTCATCGCCCTGTGGCCGCGGGTGTTCGTGGATGCCAGCGCCAAGGCCACAGATCGGGCCATCGCGCCTGCACAGGTGGTTGCCGGGAGGCCCCCCATTCAAATCGCCCCGTCCGCCACGGCAACGCAGGAGCGCCCGTGAACGTCGTCGTCGGCATACCGCTGTACGTCATGTCGGCCGCTGCCCTGTTGGCCATTGTGAGCGGCGCCTTTTCATTGCCCGGCGACCTGCGGCGCCTGCCCGAGTGGATCGGCCTGCTGGGCGTCGGCATCTCCCTGCTCACGCTCATCGCCATGTGGGACAGGCCGCAGAGCGGCTTTGAGGGCGAGATCCGGCTCACGCACATGGGCCTGCTCATGTCGGGGATCATCCTTGTGGCCACCCTTGCCACCATCGCGCTCTCGTGGGGCGAGCCCGCAGGCGCGGGCAGGCGCGGTGAGTACATCGGTCTCATCCTTGCCGCCGCGACCGGGATGATGCTCACGGTCACCGCCGGCGACCTGATCGTGATGTTCATCGGCATCGAGCTGTTGTCGGTGTCGCTATACATCCTCTGCGCCATTGAGGTGACCCGTGAGCAGTCGCTGGAGAGCGGCCTGAAGTACCTCATCACGGGCGCCATTGGCACGGCCACCCTCATCTACGGCTTCGCCCTTTTGTATGGCATGACCGGCAGCACGTCGCTCGACGTGATTGGCGAGCGCCTCGCGCACGCCGGGCCCCTTACGTCGCAGCCGCTGCTCGTTGCCGCAATGGCGCTGGTGGCCGTTGCCCTCGGGTTCAAGGCGTCGGCCGTGCCGTTTCATATGTGGACGCCCGACGTGTACCAAGGCGCGCCCACCCCGGTGACCACGTTTATGTCCACCGGCACCAAGGCCGCGGCCATGGGGGCATTCCTCCTGGTGTTCACCGGTGCCGCCCAGGGGGCCATCGCCGACTGGCGGGTGCTCATCGGGGCCATCGCCGCCGCGTCGATGGTGGTGGGCAACATCGGTGCGCTGCGCCAGAACAGTGTGAAGCGCATGCTCGCCTGGTCGAGCGTGGCCCAGGCGGGATACCTGCTGATGGGCGTGGCCGTGGGCACCGCGTTTGGTGCCGAGGCCCTCATCTATTACCTCATCGCCTACCTGGCCATGACCCTTGCCGCATTCGCCATCGTCATTCTGCGCGAGCGCGAGGTGGAGGATGGCGACCAGCTGGAGGCGTTCACCGGATATGGCCGGCGGCGCCCATGGGCCGGAGTGGTAATGACGCTGGCCATGCTGTCGCTGGCCGGGTTCCCGCCCCTGGCTGGGTTCATCGGCAAGTTCATGCTGTTCTCTGCGGCCATCGACAGCGACATGCTGTGGCTGGCCATTGTGGGGGCCCTCGCCAGCGCGGTGAGCGTTGTGTACTACCTGCGCGTGAGCATTGTGATGTGGTCACCTGAGCCAGTGCGCGATGTTCCCGAGCGCACCCTGCGCGTGCCGCGTGCAGTCGCAACCGTGGCCGTCGCGGGCGGCGTGGCCATTGTCGCCCTGGCCATCTGGGCGCAGCCGGTCATCGACCTGTGCCGCGACGCCGGGGCGTCGCTCCTTCCCTAGCCGCCCTCAGGATGGGCGCCGGTCGGGTCAGGCCGGACGTAGGCCGGGAAGCAGGGCATCGACCACGTCGGCCGCGATGTCGTCCTTGAGATGCTGCTGCCAGACGAGGGCCTCGATGACCAGCGGCCCGACCAGCAGCTTTGTGGTGAGGTGAATGTCTGCATCTCTGCGGATCTCCCCCCGGGTGATGCCCATTCTGAGGATGTCGCAGATGGCGGCGTCGAGCGGGCCCACGACGTGCTCGAGATACAGGGCATGGAGCCTGGGCGAGCGGGAGAGGTTGCCGATGGCGGCAGCGAACAACGGGCCGTCGTCACTGCGAAGCCCACGAACGAGTGCCCCCAATACCCCCACGAGGTCGCCGCGCACCGACCCGGTGTCGAATGGCCGAGGATCAACGAGGCGCTCCGCCAGTGCATCCACGATCAGGGCCTCCAGATCGGGCCAGCGCAGATAGATGGTGCCCTTCCCCACGGCTGCCCGCTCTGCGACAGCAGCAATGGTGCAACCGGCCATTCCGCGCTCCACGAGCAGGTCGCGCACGGCCGAGAGCACGGCATCCTCCACGCCCGGGTTGCGGGGGCGGCCACGAGGGCGGCGCACAGGCGCGGCGATCAAGTTGGGGGAAGCGGTCATCGGTGCATCGTCCTCAACAGACATGGTGGCTGGATTGCGCAATGATCGCTGACCCGGCTGCCGAAGTGAAGCGACCTCCATGACGAGCGGGGGTTTACCCCACCTTCGCGTCGCGCTCGGCGCCCCACCAGATGCGCGCGGCGATAATGACCATGAACGCTGCAAAGAGCAGGCGCAGGACATCCTGCGGCAGGCTGCTGGCCACGTATGCCGCGGCGATGGCAGTGATGAGGGCGCCGGCGCCGATGATGGCTGCATCTGCAAGCCGCACCTCTCCCGACCTGCGCTGTTGCCAGGTGCCGAGGATTGCCACGGGAACGATGGCAAGCAGCGAGGTGGCCTCGGCCACCACCTGGCTGAGGCCCAGCACCAGGGCGAGTGCCGGCACGAAGAGGATGCCCCCGCCCACCCCTGCCAGGGCAGCCACGAAGCCCCCTGCCACGCCGAGGATGGCGGCGATCACGTACGCGGTCATGGATTCACCACCAGCAGGACGGCGGCGGCAACCAACACGATGGCGAATGCCCGCGAGATGACGACCGCCGACACGCGGCCTCGCACCCGCACACCCACAACGACGCCGAGCAGCGCGGGTATCCCCACGAGTGCACCGAGCACCCAGTTGACATCTCCCATCACGCCGTACGCGATCACGCCCCACAGGGCGATGATGCCGATGGCCGCCAGCGATGTGGCCGTGGCCGCGCGCGATCCGTATCCGCACAGGAAGATGAGCAGTGGCACCATCACCACCCCGCCGCCAACCCCGAAGAGCGCAGAGAACGCCCCCCCGGCTGCGCCCACGAGCACCAGGCGCCAGACGCGATCACGCGTGAACGTGCTGTTAGCCTCGCCCAACGTGACCACCTCCTCCGACCATTCGATCGCCGACATCGTAGGAACACTTCGCGACAACGCCGCCGGTGCTGCCCTGCTGTTCGATGTCGATGGCGTGCTCGCCCCCATCGTGCCCCATGCCGGTGATGCCCGCGTGCCCGACGAGGTACTCGACCTGCTGGCTCGCCTCTGCGACCGTTACCTGGTGGTGGGTCTGGTGAGCGGCCGCGGGCTCGCCGACGTGGACCGCATGGTGCCGGTGCCCGGGCTCACCCGGGGTGGCAATCACGGTCTGGAGGTGGCGACGCCCGGCGGTGTCACCGAGGTGGTGCCGGAGGCCCGGCGACATGCCCGCGCCATGCGTGCCTTTGTGGCTGCCCACCCGCCCAGTGCGCTGGACCCCCACGGCGTGTGGCTGGAGGACAAGGGCGTATCGGTGAGCCTGCATCATCGGGAGGCACCCGATCAGGCGGGGGCGGAGGCATTTCTCGCCGGGCCCGTGGCCGTGGCCGCGCTCAGCGAGGGGCTTCGCATACGCCACGGCCGCATGATCATGGAGGTGCTGCCCGACGTTGATGTGAACAAGGGCACGGTTGTGCGCCAGATCATCCGGGCATCCGGGGCGCGGACGGCGCTGTACGTGGGCGACGACCGCACCGATATGGACGCCTGGCAGGCCCTGCACGACCTGCAGACCATGGGCGTTCTCGACCACGCCCACTGCGTGGTGGCCGACCAGCCCGAGGTGGGATCAGCGGTGCGCGCGGCTGCCGATGTGGCCGTTGCGGGTACCGGCGGCGTGCTGCGGCTGCTTCACCAATTGGCCTCCTGACAGCCCGGTGCGGCCGGTGTTCCGCCGGAACTTTGCGGGTCGGGATCCTGTTCCCGTAGGGGGTGGATACCCGGAGGCCGCTGATAGTGTGCGCCCCCTTGGAGGCCTGAATCGGGGGACATGCGGGGGCTCGGAACACGGGGCGGGTTTATCGCAATGATCGCGGCTGGCGTGCTCGCCATCGCGGGCATTGCGGTGTTCGTCTTTTCGCTATTCGGTGCCCGACCCACGGTTGATCCACTGCAGCCCACGGCGGGCGGAGTGATCAACCCGGGCAAGCGCCTCATCGTGGTGGGCACCACGTCGGCCCCCATGAAGGACCTGCGCGTGACCCTCGATGGCAAGGACGTGACCCCGGCTGTGCGAGGCGCGAGCGATGGAATCGCCCTCAATGCACCGAAGCTCCAAGGCGGCGCGCACGCGATGACGGTCTCGTACTCGACCGGCAGCGGCCTGATGGGTGGCAGCACGTCGAAGTCGTGGGACTTCACCGTTGATCGCACACCGCCCCGGCTCGTGGTCTCCAAGCCCTCCGGGGACGGTGCCAACACGCACACGGTGGCGTTGGCTGGTACCGCCACGCAGGGCAGCTCCCTCCGCATCACCTGGCCCGGGGACGGGCTCGCCGGTGCCGAGGCCACGGGGACCGGCGGCGCCTGGTCCACCACCACGAACCTGCCCGAGGGCGGGTCAACGGTGAAGGTGACGGCCACCGACCTGGCTGGCAACACCACCACGAAGACCAAGGCGATCTTCGTCGACACCAAGGCGCCGACGCTTCAGTTGGCCGGCACAACAAAGCTGGCCAAGCTCACCACCACCCCGCAGCCGATTATCTACGGAAAGGTGGGCGGCGAAAATGCGGCGCTGCTCACCTACGGCGCCAGCATCAACGGCGTGGGCGTGGTGCAGATCAAGGGTGCTGACGCATCCGCCCCGAGCACCTCGGGCCCAGCGTCAGGCACCATCAGCGGCACGGGCCTGTCGCTCTCGGGCAACCGGTTCGCCCTTGCCGTGGGCCGTCTGCCCGAGGGCAAGAACACCATCACCATCTGGGTGCGTGACCGCGGCGGCAACACCGTGAAGAAGTCGTTCACATCGTTTGTGGACACGCAGTCGGTGTTTGGTACCTCGCAGCTCACCGTGGGCGCGACGGGTGGCGACGTGAAGCAACTGCAGGAGCGCCTCGGCAAGTTGCATCTGTGGAAGGGCGGGACCAGCGGCACGTACAACGAGAAGACCGCCAAGGCCGTCACGCGCTACCAGAAGCGCTACCGCCTGAAGCAGACCGGCAACGTTGACGCAGCGACCCTCCGCAAGATGGTTGGTCGTATTGACATCTCACTGAACAGCCGCAAGCTCACGCTCTACCGCGATGGGCGTGCATTTGTAACCTTCGGTGTGGCCATTGGCATGTCCGGCCACGAGACCCCCACCGGCAACTTCCGGGTCGTGGACAAGCAGATGAACCCCACGTGGCTGCCGCCCGACTCGCCGTGGGCCAAGGGCCTCGGACCCATTCCGCCCGGCCCCGGCAACCCGCTGGGCACCCGCTGGATCGGCACCTCGGCACCTGCCGTGGGCATCCACGGCACCCCCGCCGACTGGAGCATCGGCAGCGCCGCAAGCCACGGCTGCCTGCGCATGCACATCTCCGACAACGAGAAGTTGTACGAGCTCGTCGTTGTGGGAATGCCTGTGGACATCCACAACTGACCGAGGCGCCGCATGTGCCCGCGCTCTCCGCCGCGGACTTCGACGCGGAGGCCCTGGCTGCCGGGCGCCTGACGCTGGTCGACTTCTGGGCTCCATGGTGCGTCCCGTGCGCCAAGATCGCGCCGCTGGTTGAGGAACTCGCACGCACGCACGAGGGCCGCCTCACCGTATTTGGCCTCGACGTGGACGCGTACCCCGCCCCTGCGGCCCGTCACGACGTACTCTCCCTCCCGACGCTGATTCTGTTCAGCAGCGGAACCGAGGTGGCCCGACTCACTGGCACGCCGTCGGCCAAGAAGATCAACCGGGCGCTTGCGCCCCACCTGGAGTTGCCATGACCGATAGGCCCACACCCCCGATGTACTTCAGCCTCCGCACTGTGCAGCCCTTCGCGAAGATGGAACTTCGCGAACTGGAGGGTGAGCCCGGCGTTGACCTCACCATTGCCGATGGCACGGTCGTGGGGCTCCTGCTCCCCGACGTGCGCATGCTTTCGCGGCTTGATGAGATCTGCGAGAAGGCCGGCATCGACCCGTACGAGTGCTGGCGGCGCGTCCATGGCGATGTGGACCTGTCGGTCAAGGTCCGGGAGAAGATCGAGAAGTAGGGCGGTGCGCGGCAGGAGACCGCCAGTTACCCGAGGGCGCTGACCAGCTCCCGGGCCTCATTCGCTCCGATTACCCCGGTCTTCACAAGGCCCACGTCGCCCGACGACTCGACGATGACCCCCGCGGGAACGCTCCAGATCGGCAGCGCCCCGGCCTCGGGGTGCTCGCTCAGGTCAACGCTCACGATGTCGTGTGATGCCCCAGCGGCGTCATCGATGGCGCGCTTGGCCGGGCCGCAGCGGGGGCAGTTGGGGGCCGTCACGACGAGCAGCCACGGGCCCTCACCCTTGAGCGCGAACGCCTTCTTCAGGTCGTGGGCCGATCCGCCGCGGCGCACCAACTGCTTCCAGGCGATGCACCCGATGCAAATGCCGCTGATCGCCGAGAACAGGGCGACCGCAGCCACCAGGCCGGTGATGATCCAGCCAGCCGTCGACGCGCCCGCGTACAGCAGCGCGATTGCCACCACCAACATGGAGATGGCCATCAGCTGCGCGAAGCGCACCGGGCGCGATGGCTCGAGCTCTGCCGGGCGCGCCGGCACGAGCGTGAACAGGTAGGCCACGGGTGACCACCGCGGGCCGATAAGCGCCAACGCGATGAACACAGCGGCGATCACCACCACGGCCTGCGTCTGGAAGATGATCGCCTCAAGGCACAGCATGCCGGTGATGGCCTGCGAGAACCGCGGGGCGGCCGGATGCACTGCCGCGGGCGTACGGGCGGGGAGTGGAAAGATGCTCATGCCGCGCAGGTAATCATGGAAGTGCCAACGCGATTGACACCGGCTCACCGTCGATCTCGCCATCCTCCCGGTACTTGGGCGCAAACGGCAGGCCGTGACCCACGGTGAGTTCGGTGGCGAGCACCTCGCCCGCGATGTAGGCCCGGTGGGCATCGATGGCCTCACGCACACGACCCGATCCGTCGAGGTGCAGGTGGATGCGATCCTCCACCTTCAGGTCGGCGGTGCGGCGGGCGCTCTGGATGGCACGCACCAGGTCGCGCGCCAGGCCCTCCATCTGCAACTCGGGAGTGATCTCAGTGCTGAGGCCCACGGCGAGCGATCCGCCCTCGGCCACCGCGTAGCCCTCCGACGGGCGCACCTCGCGCAGCAGGTCGTCGTCGGCGAGCATCTGCGTGGCCCCATTCACCTCGATCGCCACCGTGGTGCCGGAGTCGAGCGCCTTTACCGTGGCCGCGGCATCAAGCGAGGCCACCGCCTGGGCAACGGCGGGCATCTCGTTACCAAAGCGCGGGCCGAGAGTGCGGTAGTTGGGCTTCAGGCTCACTTCCACCAGGCCCTCGGCGTCGGTGACAAAGCGCACCTCGCGCACGTTCAACTCCTCGGCAACCACCCGCGACAGCCCCTCCAGCAGGCGGGCTGTGGCAGGCGGACAGGCGATAACCGCCTCCTTCAGCGGCTGGCGCACCTTCAGCTTGGCCTCCTTGCGGGCCGAGCGGCCAAGCGTGGTGGCCTCAAGCGCTGCGGCCATGGCCTGCTCGAGTGCCTCGTCACGACGGCCACCCGGAGTGGGCCAATCGGCCAGGTGGACGCTCTCGGGTGCGGCCGGGTCGTGGGCCGCAACCAGATTGCCCCACATCTCGTCAGCGACAAACGGGCAGAACGGCGCCAGCAGCAGCGCGACGGTCGACAGGCATTCGTGCAGCGTGGCGAAGGCCGCAGCCCGATCGGTGGCGTCGTCGTTGCGCCAGAAACGGCGGCGGCCCGTGCGCACGTACCAGTTGGACAGGTCGTCGATGAGCGACTCAAGGGCGCGACCGGCGTTGGTGGGGTCGTACCCCACGAGCCCGTCGGTAACCACCTGGGTGGTGGCATCCAGACGCGACAGCGCCCAGCGGTCCATCTCGCTGCGCTCGGCCACCGGCGGTGCGGGGTCGCCCGGGGTGAAGCCATCAGGCAGCGATGCGTAGGTGGCCAGAAACGCGTAGGTGTTCCACAGCGTGAACAGGAACCGACGTCGGGTCTCATCCACCACGTCAAGGCTGAATCGGAATGAGTCCCACGGACTCTGCGCGGTGAAGAGGTACCAGCGGAATGCGTCGGCGCCGGCGTGATCGAGCACAGACCAGGGCGCCAGCACATTGCCCTTGCTCTTGCTCATCTTCTGACCCTCGGTGTCGAGGATGAGCCCCAGACACACCACGTTGCGGTAGGGCGCCTCGTCGAACAGCAGCGCCCCCTCGGCCAGCAGCGAGTAGAACCACCCGCGGGTCTGGTCGAGCGCCTCGCACACGAAATCGGCGGGGAAGTGCCCCGCCAGCCCGTCCTCACCCTCAAACGGATAGTGGTGCTGCGCAAACGGCATCGCACCGGAATCGAACCAGACATCGGCGACTTCCGGCACACGATGCGCAACCCCCCCACACCCGCAGCGGATTGGGATTTCATCAACGTACGGACGGTGGGGATCCAGGCTGACAGGCACCTTGTCCACAGCCCTGTCTCGTAACATTTCGAATGATCCGATGGCCGTGACCGTCTCACAGTCGTCACACCGCCAGAACGGCAGCGGGGTGCCCCAGTAG
>CANJMX010000010.1 GCA_947475125.1 Actinomycetota bacterium | reverse complement strand
GCCGCCACCGGCCGCGCTGTGTCGCGCCTGTAGGACACCGGAAGGAGGCCCGCAATCCGGGTCTGGGTCGATGTCACCAACTCTCCGCACGTGCTCATATTCCGGCCGATCATCCGGCGGCTGGAAGCACGTGGGCATGAGGTGGTCGTCACCTCGCGCGACTTCGCGCAGACCATCGGTCTGCTTGACCGGTATGGAATTTCGCACCGCCCCATGGGGGCGCACGGTGGTGGCGGGCTGCGGGGCAAGGCCCGGGCGATGACCTCGCGGTCATCTGCCCTTGCCAAGATGGTGCGGCAGGAGCACTTCGACCTGGCCGTGGCCCACGGCAGCACCGACCAGCCCGTGGTCGCCCGCCTCGCTGGGATCCCTCAGGTCACAATGTTCGACTACGAGTACGCCGCGGCGATGCACCATCTCAACGGCCGCTTCGCCACGCGGGTGCTGGTGCCCGATGCCATTCCCGAGCGCGCACTTGCGCGGTATGGCATCAGATCACCCAAACTCATCCGCTACCCGGGGCTCAAGGAGGAGTACTACCTCGCCGACGAGATCCCCGATCCCTCCAGCGTGGTCGCCGAACTGGGGCTCGATCCGGATCTGGTGACGGTGGTACTGCGGCCACCTCCGGAGGTGACCCTGTACCACCGGGGAGCATCCACTGATGTATTTGCACAGGTGGTCGATCGGCTGGAGGCGGAGCGCCCGCACGTGCAGACGGTGGTACTGCCACGCACGCAGGAGCAACGCGAGGCCCTCACCGCCCGCGGCTTCATGGTTCCTGAGCAGGCGGTTGATGGCCCCGGACTCATCGCCGCATCCGACCTGGTGGTGAGCGCCGGCGGCACCATGAACCGTGAGGCCGTGGCGCTGGGAGTACCGGCCTACAGCCCATTCGCCGGACGCCTGGGTGCGGTTGACGCCCGCCTCATCGAGGAGGGGCGCCTGCACCGGCTGGAGGACGCCGACGATCTGGCGTTTGTGCGGCGCGAGCGCACCGCCGCCCCGCCCATGCGCGATCCGGACCTGCTGCTCGAGCTCATTCTGGGCGCCCGTGACACCGCGACACGTTCCCGCGCAGCGGACCCGGCTAGCATGGGCGCCTGATGAGTGAGCGCTTCATCAGCCCCGCGTGGCGTGGGCACCTCCACCGCCTGGGACAGGTCTCATCTGACCTGGTGCTCATTTCGCTGGCGTGGTGGCTGGCATTCGTGGTGCGCTTCGACGGCGAGGTCCCGGGCCGTTACGACAAGTTGTTCCTCGTCACGCTCGGCGTGGTGGTGGGCCTGAAGATCGCGGTATTCGTGGCGTTCCGCTTCTACACCCGCTGGTGGCGGTTTACCGGCATCCAGGATCTGGAGCAGATCGTCATCGCGTGCGTGGCGGCCAGCCTGCTGGTGATCACGGTGCTCACCATCTGGCGCCCCGACGGTTTTGAGGCCGTGCCACGCGGTGTGTTCGTGCTCGACTTCCTGTTCGCCGTGATGCTTGTGGGTGGCCTGCGGTTTGCCGTGCGATCGGTGATGGAGCGATCGAGCCGCGGCGGTGCACTGGCCAAGGGGCGCCCCGTCCTCGTGTGCGGTGCCGGGTCGGCGGCCAACTCGCTGCTGCGCGACATGCGTCGAGATGCATCGCTGGGCTACACGCCGGTGGGGCTCATCGACGACGACCCGCGTAAGGCTGGCCTGCGCGTGGGTGGCGTGAAGGTGCTGGGAGCCCGTGCGGACCTTCCCCGGGTGCTGCGCGAGACCCGTGCCCGCGAGGTCATCATCGCCATGCCGTCGGCGCCCGGCGCAGTGCGCCGCGACATCGTCGACCAGTGCCGCGTGGCCGGTGTACGCGTCACGACGTTGCCGGGCCTGCCGGAACTGATGAACGGCGAGGTCTCGGTGCAGAAGTTGCGCGAAGTGCGCGTGGAGGATGTTCTCGGCCGTGCGTCGGTGGAGATCGACATGGCCCGCGTGGCCCGGTACCTCAACGGCAAGCGCGTACTGGTGACCGGGGCCGGCGGCTCGATCGGGTCGGAGCTGTGCCGGCAGTTGGCCACAGTGGGTCCCAACAGCCTGGTCATCCTCGACCACGCCGAGAACAATCTGTTTGAGATCGACCTCGAGCTTCGCGATCGCGGCCACTCCCCGGTGCCGGTCATCGCCGATTGCCGCGATGCCGATCTGATGGATGGCGTCTTTGCGCGCTACCGGCCCGAGATCGTGTTCCACGCTGCTGCGTACAAGCACGTGCCCATGATGGAGCTCAACCCCATCCAGGCCATCGCCAACAACGCGCTCGCCACAGCCACCCTGGCCGAGCTGGCCACGCGCCATGGTGTGGAGCGGGTATGCATCATCTCCACCGACAAGGCCGTGGAGCCCCAGACGGTGATGGGTGGCACGAAGGCGCTTGCCGAGCGGGTGGTGGAGATGCATGGCGCCCATGCCGCCACCCGGTTCGCGGCCGTAAGGTTTGGCAACGTTCTTGGCTCATCTGGTTCGGTGCTGCCCATCTTCCGCCGCCAGATCGCCGCCGGGGGGCCGGTCACTGTGACGCACCCGGATATGACCCGGTACTTCATGACCATCCCTGAGGCCGTGCAGCTGGTGATCGAGGCCACGGGCATCGCCGAGGGCGGCGATGTGTTCGTGCTCGACATGGGTGAGCCGGTGCGCATCATGGATCTCGCCCAGAACATGATCCGGCTCTCGGGAATGGAGCCCGGACGGGACATCCAGATCGAGGTCACGGGTGTGCGGCCCGGTGAGAAGCTTCACGAGGAGCTGTTCAACCTCGACGAAGAGGTGAAGCCCACCCGGTACGGGGGCATTCTTCGCGCCACACGCCCGGCCCTTGACCCCGACGAGTTCGCCGCACGCATTGAGGAGTTGCGGCTCGTTGTGGCCACTGATGACGCACAGGCCGCATCGAAGGCGTTGTGGTCCACGCTGCGTGCGGGAAGGGACGCCATGTATTCCGGCGAACCACAGGACGTTCAGGCAGGCGATGAGGGGAACATCACGTGACCACGCTGGCGATTGCACGTTCGACCAAGTCCGATGCACTGCCCCCTGGGTCCGTGGGAGTGCGTCCCGGCGGCCTGCTGTCGCATGTGCGCCGCCCGTGTGGCGCTCATCAGGTTGACGCCTACTGCGTCGGCCGGTCCAGCGACGGATCCGGGCTGGTGTACTGGTGTGCTGAGGGGCGTCACCACCTGACCTCCCCGCGGGAGTCCGCTGGGATCAGCCGCGCGGCGTGATGTCGACCGGGCCCATCCAGAGCCCGACGTGAGCACCGCCACGAACGCGAGCAGCCTCATGTATCACGCGCCCGACGCCCGGGATTAGGCTTCCTCCCAATGGATCTCCGTCACCTGCTCACTCTCCGCACGGTCGTGGACAAGGGCTCGTTCTCGCACGCAGCCGAGGATCTCGGCGTGTCGCAGCCCGCGGTGTCGTTTCAGATCCGCTCTCTCGAGGAGCGCCTGGGCCAGCGACTGCTCGATCGCAGCGGGCGACGCGTCACCCTCACCGATGCCGGGCGGGTGGTCGATGGCTATGCCCGGCGCATCCTCGCGCTGGAGGATGACCTCGAGCGCGAGATCAATGAACTGACCGATCACATGACCGGACCCCTGGTGATGGGATCATCCACTGGCCCGGGTGAGCTGCTGCTGCCACGGCTGCTCGGGGGCTTCAAGGCCGAGAACCCCGACGTCGATATCTCACTGGTGGTACAGGACACCCAGACCGTGTGCGATCGCGTACTCGATGACGACCTGGAGCTCGGCGTGGTGGGCGCGGCCCGCCCTCACCGGGGGCTTATCTTTGAGCCGTTTGTGCGCGACGAATTGGTGGTCATCTGCCCGCCTGGCCACCCGCTTGCCACCAGCACGCGCATCGCGCTGAGTGATCTGGCCGCGCAGCCCATGATCCTCCAGCAGCGCGGGTCGGGTGTGCGAGCCGTGTTGGAGTCGGCATTTCGCGCGGCGGGCGTGCGCATGCGCGACATCGACGTGACCCTTGAACTGGGCCTCCAGCAGTCGGTCCGCGCCGCCGTGCTGGATGGCCTGGGAATTACGGTCATCTCGCGTCTGGCTGTTGAGCGCGACCTGGCCGAAGGGCGGCTCATCGCGGTGGAGGTTGATGGCGCCGTGCTGGCCCGTGACTTCTCGCTGGTGCGCCATGCCGGGCGCACACCCAGCCGCGTGAGCGAGGGTTTTGTGGCATATGCCCGCGAGCACCTGGGCGATCTGGCACCGCCGGCATCCGGCCCGGCAGTTCCGGCCGAGCCCGGCGATTCGTAGGCCGCGGGCGTGACCGATGTGCTCGTGGTGGGGTCGGGGGGCGCGGGGATGAGCGCGGCGATCGCCGCCCGTGAGGCGGGCGCAGCAGTGGTGCTCATCACCAAGTCGGCCCTCGGGGCGTCCAACACGGGGCGTGCGCAGGGGGGCATACAGGCGGCAATGGCCCCCGACGACAGCACGGACGATCACTTTGACGATTCATTTGCCGCCGGGCACGGTGATGCCCGCCCGCAACTGCTGCGTACCCTTGTAGAGGGGGGTCCCGACGCCATCGCGTGGCTCGACTCCCTGGGCGTGGCCTTCACGCGCGACGACGATCTGCTGCGCATCATCCGCTGCGGTGGTGCGCGCCGGCCGCGCCTGCTGCAGGCCGGAGAGCGCACCGGTGCAGAGATGGTGCAGGCGCTCCGCGCCGCCGTACGCGAGAGCGGTGCTGACGTACGCGAGTCAACCGAACTCTCGGCACTCCGCCACGACGGCGATTCATGGGTGGCCACGGTTCGCGCGAAGGACGGTAGCGAGACGGAGATCAGCACCCGGGCCGTGGTGCTGGCGGCCGGTGGCGGGCTTGCGGGCGAGGCCGCCCGTCTTGGCCTCAAGTCCACCAACCATCCCGACGCCACGCCGGAGGTGCTGGAGATGGCGATCGCGCTGGGCGCACAGGCCGAACACCTCGACTCCTGGCAGCGGCACCCCACCGGCGCGCTGTGGCCCGCTGCGCTCGCGGGCTACGCCCTTCCCGAGACCACGCGTTCGTACGGCGCCACGCTGCACGACGCCGATGGCGAGCGCTTCGTCGATGAGCTTGCCCCGCGCGACGTGGTCGCGAATGCCATCATCCGCATTGTTGAGGAAGGCCGTGGCGCGACTGCGCCGGATGGCGCAGAGGGCGTCTGGCTGGACACGACCGCGATTGACCGGGAGCACGGAGCGGGCTTCACCGCCGAGCGTCTCGCATACGTCCATAATCGCTACCTCCGTCAGGGGGTGGACATCACGAAGGAGCGCGTTCTGGTGTACCCGGTGCTGCACTACCGCAACGGTGGCCTCGTGATTGACGAGCAGGGCGCGACCACCCTTGATGGCGTGTTCGCTGCCGGCGAGATCACGGGCGGGGTACACGGTACGAATCGACTGATGGGCAACTCACTGCTCGACACCGTGGTGTTCGGGCGTATCGCGGGACGATCGGCGGCACGGAGGTCACTGGCATGAGCGACGGGGCGATGGACAACGGGTCGGGCGTCGAGGTGATGCCCTCATTCCTTACGCTCCCCGGAAGGCCCCCGCGGCCACGGCAGGCGGGAATCACACACGTGATGGACAAGGGACTGTCGCTGGCCGACGTGGAGTCGCTGCTTCAGACGTCTGCCGACTACATCGACATCGTCAAGCTGGGCTGGGGTACTGCCTATGTGCAGCCAAACCTGCGCGAGAAGATCCGCCTCTATGAGTCGGCCGACATCGCCGTCGTGCTCGGCGGTACGTTCTGGGAGGTCTGTTACGTCCAGAACAAGCTCGATGACTGGCGTCGCTGGGTCAGTGATCTGGGCTTGCGCCACGTTGAGGTGTCCGATGGGACGGTGACCCTGCCGCACGAGCGAAAGCTCGAATACATCGCCGAACTTGCCCAGGACTTCACGGTGCTGTCGGAGGTGGGCTCGAAGGACAACGACGTTGTGATTGCGCCGTACCGCTGGGTGGAGATGATCGAGGCCGAATTGCGTGCCGGAGCCTGGAAGGTCATCACAGAGGCGCGCGAGAGCGGCACCGCCGGCGTGTTTCGTGGCGATGGCGAGGTACGTATGGGCCTCATCGACGAGATCGTCCATGCGATCGACGTACACCGCCTGCTGTTTGAGGCACCACAGAAGTCTCAGCAGACCTGGTTTATCCGGTCGTTCGGCACCAACGTGAACCTCGGCAACATCCCACCCGACGAGGTCATCCCGCTCGAGACCCTGCGTCTCGGCCTGCGGGCGGACACGCTCTTCACCATGACGCCGCTCGGCCACGTGGATGGCGCGGGGATCTGACCCGGAACCTGTCGCCACCCCGCGCCGCGGCGGGTCGGGCATGATGGGTGCGTGGTGAGAAAGCCCCTCGTCATCGCCGCGGCACTGCTCGCGATCGGTTCGGCCGCACAGGTCGCCCTCGCGCGTCCCATGGGGCGGGTATTCGACTGGAGCCACGAGCTCAACCAGGAGGATCTCCCACGCTGGAACCCGAAGAAGCCGCCTCCCATCCCGGCCGCCACGTGGTACCGCACGGTTGACGCGATGCTGCATACGGCCGGCGACAACGGCCTGTGGTTCAGCGGGTTCGGCGCGCTTCCGTTCGACATCCCAATTGCCCCAACTGAGCCGCACGCGTGGCGCAACCCCGGCAACTTCCAGCGTCAGTACGCCGCCACGGGGCTCTCGTGGGACGCCAACGTGGAGGCCCGGGCCGCCAAGGAGGCGCTGTGCATCTACCCGCGCGTGCCGAAGCGCTGCCGCCCCACCGGAACCGTGTTTCAGCCGGAGACCGACGCGCCGACGCGCCGCATGTCGCTGCTTGACCCGGCCTATCGCACCTCGGCGCTCAAGGAGATCCGGCGCACTGTGCCGGGGCTTCGGGGAAAGCCCTACGTGTGGGCCTTCACGGGGTCCGACGAGCCCCAGGTCGTGCTGCCCAAGGGCCGCGCGGCGACGACCAGCGCGGTGTGGCGCCGCCAGCGCGCGCAGATCAAGGCCGATTTCGGATGGGGCCCACCCAGCGCATCGGCGAAGCGCACCACGTCATCGCTCGCGGGGCTTCAGTGGCTGGCCTACTCACGGTGGACCAGCCGCGAATTCTTCGCCATGAAAGCCGAGCAGGCTGCACTCATCCGCCAGCTGGCACCCGGTTCGCGGGTAGTGCCAAATGACTACGGCTTCATCGACGGCTTCATGCCGTGGGACTACACGGCCCTCGGCGGGTTTGCCGATGTCGTGGAGGGCGACCCGTACGTGTCGTACGCCGAGAAGGACGACCCGGGCCGTGGCCGCTACAACCCCGGCTTCGGCGCCAAGTTCCTCTCCGACCTCACGGGCAAGGAGACGCGCATCATCGTGCAGGCGTTCAGGTACTCGGGCTACATGCCGGTGGCCGCCGATCTGGATGCATGGGCGGGACAGGCCCTGCGCGCCGGCGCCACCCATATCAGCCTGTTCGCGCTTGGCAATCCGCGCTTCACCAACCGGCCCCTGTACGACGGCATGCTGTCGTTGGCCTCACGCCTGAAGGGCGTCACGCTTCCCGACCCGCCTGTGGACCCCGGCACGCAGGTGGTCTACTCGGTGATGAGCGAGGGGCAGGGCCAGCCCGACCGTGGCGGCGACGCGCGGTACAAGGCGTCGGGCGACGGCATCTACACCACGTACTCACTGCTGGGCGAGCTCAACCACGCGCGATTCCGGTTTGATTCGGATGCGCGTCTTGAGGCCGATCCATCCCGCTTGGCCGAGGCCCGGGTCGTGTGGCTTCCGCGGGGCGAGGTGCTCACGCGCCCATTCGCCGAGCAGTTGCGCGCATGGGTGAATGATGGCGGGTTCCTGGTGGTGACCGATCCACAGGCATTCGCCCGCACTCCCGGCAATGAGAACCTGGCCGACGTGGGCAGTGCGCTCATGGGTGGGCGCCTGGCCAGCGAGCCGGGGGGGACCGCGCTGCTCGTACAGCGCAATGCCCTGGCAGCGGGAAGCCCGGCCGATCTTCTCAGCGTGCCCGTGGACGATCGTCGCTCGTGGGCATTTGAGGACGTGCCCGCCGGTGCATCGGTGGTGGCCACCCACCTGGATGGTCGCCCCGCCGCCGTGCTGCGCGACGTGGGTCGCGGCAGAGTGCTCTCGTTCGCCGCCGATGTGATGACGCCGTCGTCGCTGGTGGAGCCAATGGACCTGGTGACCTTCGTCGGGCAGATCGAGAAGATGGCGGGTGGCACATTCGACGACGCCACCTGGACATGGCGTGTACCGGGCAGTGCGGATCGTCCACCGTGGGTGGACGTGCTCGGCGGGTAACCTTCCCGCGTGGCCGTCTTCCTCTGTCCCCACTGTGCCCACCGCGAAGTCGGGTCTGAACGCACCGAGGGACACCAGCCCCGTGGGTGTGCCAAGTGCGGCTTCGGGTTTCTCTTCGAGATGATGGACGACTACTACGCCGGTCCGCTGACCGCATTGGTGTGCTGCGATCGCCAGCTGCGGGTACTTGCGGCTGGGCACGCGGCAATGCCGGTCACCGGCTGGCCAGAGGGCGGCATGATCGGGCAGGACGTGGTGGAGGCGCTCCACCTGCGCTTCCCGAGTGCCGCCGACGACCCCGTGGCCAAGGTGATGGAGTGGGGCGTACGCGTGCAGGGTGAGCCCTGCACGTTCCGACCCCGTGGCATGGTCGAGGACCGCGATGCGGTGGTCGACCTCTTTCCGGCATACGACGATGACGGCGGCATGTTGGTGGCACTCACGCCCGTTACGAAGGGATGACCATGGAGACCCGACGACTCGGCGCATCTGACCTCGACCTCACTGTGGTGGGGCTCGGTACCTGGCAGTTCGGCGGGCGCTGGGGCGGCGCCGACGATGCCGACAGCGAGGCGGCCTGTCACGCGGCCCTCGACAGCGGCATCAACTGGATCGACACCGCCGACATCTACGGGCAGGGCCGCGCAGAGGCGGTGGTGGGCAAGGTCGTGCGTGAGCGCCGCGAGGACATCATTGTGGCCACCAAGGGTGGCGTTGCGTGGGAGATGGGTGCCGATGGCCTCACGATCTGGCGTGAGGCCACGGGCGAGTACCTGCGCATGGCACTCGAGCGCAGCCTCGCGGCCCTGCAGATGGATCACGTTGACCTCTATCAGGTGCACTGGCCGGTGAACGGCGTGGACGCCGCCGACACCATGGGTGAGCTTCAGCGTCTGCGCGACGAGGGCAAGATCCGCTGGATCGGTGTGTCCAACTATCACCGCGACGACCTTGTGGCTGCGCATGCCGTGGAGCCATTCGTCTCACTCCAGGTGGGCTACCACGTGATGCGTCGCAAGGTCGAGCAGGCCGAGATCCCGTGGTGCGCCGACAATGGCGTGGGCGTGCTGGCGTACGGACCGCTGGCCCACGGTCTCCTGACCGGCCGTATGGACGAGCACACCACCTTCCCCGAGAACGACTGGCGTGCCGTCAGCGAGCTGTTCGCTGACGAGTCGTTCGCCGATCGCATTCAGGTCGTACGCGAGCTCCAGGCCATCGCCAGCGAGGCCGGCCGATCCGGTGGCGTCGGCGAACTCGCCGTTGCGTGGGCGCTGCGCCTGCCAGCGGTCACAGCGGCAATCATCGGTGCCCACGACGCCGCGCAGGCCCGGGGCATCGCCGCACTTGCCGCCCGCCCACTCAGCGCCGATGAGGACGCCGCGATTGAGGCGGTCCTTGCGGCACACCCTGCCGCCTCCCGTGAGTACGGCCACGGTGAGCCGCCGCAGCGCGAGACGGTCTAGCGGCATTCATCGGCACCGCTCCCGGTGCCCTTGCCCTGTTCTTTGGATCGGGCGGTTCCATCGATCACACGGAGGCAGGCCCACGGGGGGCCAGCCTCCGTGTGATCCGGTCGGTTCTCAGCCGGCGGGCGCGGGTGGCGCAGCCGCTGCCACTGCAGAGGTTGCCCCGGCCATGTCCCAGGTGGCATTGAGCGACGCCTGCAGGTAGGGGTGCTGAAGGCTGTAGAGGAAGCTGAACAGCACAGACAGGCCCACCGACGGCTCCTCGCCGGGCGCCCCGGCCAGCACGATGCGACGCACCTCGCGTACCCGCGTCGCGGTGGTCACCCAGGTCCAGATGACCGGCACGACGAGGAATACCCCGGGGAAGAGGGCAAGCACACTCTTGCCGGGCGAGTTCCCGATCGGTGCCCCGGCCGCGGCGGAGAAATCACGGACTTCACGGTTCATGTAGTACCAGTGGAACAGCCCGTAGATACCAATGGTCACGAGAATCAATAGCCACGTGACCAACGGGCCGCGCCGCTTTACCGCGACGCCTTCTACAACCATATCCAACGCCATTCCGGCCTCCTGATCGGGGTTCAGAGGGGAAGGGTACGCGCGACGTGGGGGTTGTGCAGTCCGCGACGCCTTGTGACAGGCATCATCAGGGGTATGCGGATCGCGGTGACAGGGGCGAGTGGCCTCATTGGTGGGCACGTAAGCAGAGCCCTGCTTGCCCGGGGCGACTCCGTCGTACCGCTCTCGCGCGCCGGGGGCATGGTGCAAGGGGTTCGCACCGTGCGCTGGGATCCAGCGGCTGAGGCGTTCCCGGCCGCCGCCACCGATGGCGTGGACGCCGTGGTGAACCTTGCCGGTGCCTCGGTGGCCGAGGGCCGCTGGACCGACGCGCGAAAGCGCATCATCCGCGATAGCCGGGTTGTCACCACCACCCGCATCGCCGATGCCCTGGCGGCTGGCGCGGGCCCCCCGGTGCTGGTGAGCGGCAGCGCCAGTGGGTACTACGGCAATCGCGGGGATGAGGTACTGGACGAGACGTCCGGACCTGGGACCGACTTCCTGTCAGGTGTTGCGCGTGAATGGGAGGCCGCCGCCCACCGGGCCGAAGCGGGCGGGGTGCGCGTGGCCATCTCCCGCACCGGCATGGTGTTCGCACCCGATGGCGGCGTCATCCCCCGGCTGGCCAGGATTGCGCGCATTGGCGGTGCGGGCGCCATCGGGGGAGGCCGGCAGTGGGTGCCCTGGGTGGCGATCGCCGACGTGGTGGGCATGATTCTCGCGGCCATTGACAAC
Source organism: Actinomycetota bacterium (assembly GCA_947475125.1). GTDB lineage: Bacteria > Actinomycetota > Thermoleophilia > Miltoncostaeales > Miltoncostaeaceae > SYFI01. Next base: position 8,407 of record CANJMX010000010.1, on the reverse strand, counting down.
GCCTCGTGGCACGGACCAATCAATGTCACCGCGCCCGGCCCCATGCGTCAGCGCGATGTGGCAGCGGCACTTGGCACCGCGGTCGGACGCCCGGCCAGGGTTCCGACACCGGGGTTCGTGCTGCGCGCGACCATGGGGGAGATGGCCGCACTGGTGCTTGATAGCCAGCGTGCGGTGCCCGCCGCCGCCGAGGCCCGTGGCTATTTGTGGGTGCACTCCGACGTGCAGTCGGCGCTGCGGGCGGCGCTCCCGGATTAGTCGGTGGACTTGGGCTTTGGGGGTGGCGCAAGTTCGGGGAACAGCCGCACGAGGTCGGCCTGCAGCACAAGCCACGTCTCCCGCAGGTGCGTGGTGAGCACGTGGTACTTGCCACCCGGCATCATCGATGCCGTCTTGAACACGGCTTCGTCGCCCTGCGCATCGGCCTCGAACACCATCTGCCGGTAGTCCTCAAGGAGGGCCGCCAGGTCAAGATGGTGTTGCTGTTGCACCTGCAGCAAGTGATCAATACGGGCAATGGCCTCGTCGGACACGATGCCTCCGGGGTGGAACGGTTCGGGGCAACCCTACCCGTGGACGGCTGCGGCGGTGCTACCTTCCCGAACCGCGGGGGGATTAGCTCAGCTGGGAGAGCGCCTGCTTTGCAAGCAGGAGGTCACCGGTTCGATCCCGGTATCCTCCATCGAACGCCGGAATGACCGTCGTGGCGATGTACCTGTTGGTGACGATTGGCCCGTGCGCGGGGAACCGTCCACCGTGGTGAGTCCGGCCCTATCCGATAGTGTGGGCACGGGGCTTGAGCGATACCCGCTCGCCGCCTGGAGGAGCATCGTTGGCAACCATCACTGGGGATCGTCCCGACACGGGCGTGAGTTCACCTCGCCTGTTGAAGGGGGGTAGTTCATTCCACCGCGAGTTGCGTACCGCGGTGAATGAGGCGCTTGATTCCCGCGTGCGTCGCAACGGGCGGATCCGGTTTTTTTCGAAGGCCGCATTCATGCTCATCTGGTGCATCGCCTCCTATGTGTACCTAGTGTTCTTCTCGCCCAACTGGATGACCATGATCTTGGGCTGCCTCTCGCTGGCCTTCGCGATGGGCGGCATTGCCTTCGGCATTCAGCACGACGCCAACCACGGCGCCATCGGCAGGCGCTGGCGGTTTCTCGGGTTCTCGATGGACTCCATGCTGGGCGGCTCGTCATACCTGTGGCGCGAGAAGCACAACCACGCCCACCACACGTACACCAACGTTGTTGACAAGGATGGCGATATCGACCAGCTGCCGCTGGCCCGATTCGCCCCCGACCAGAAGTGGCGTCCGTGGCACAAGTACCAGCACATCTACATGTTCTGTCTGTATGGCTTTTACGCGCCGAAGCAGATCGTCACGGGTGACGCGCTCACGCTGTATCTCGCCGACAGGGCCCATGTTCCAATCGTCCGCCCGCGCGGGCGTGACCTGTTCACGCTCATCGCCGGCAAGGTCATCTTCATCTGCCTCGCGCTTGTGGTGCCGATCATGTTCCACCCTGTCTGGGTGGTCCTGCTGGCGGCCCTCGGCGCCATGTGGATCCTCGGCATCATTCTCGCTGTGGTGTTCCAGTTGGCGCACTGCGTGGAGGAGGCCGAGTTCACGTCACTTGAGAAGCTCACCGTCGAGGTGGAGCGGGATGGGCCACGCGACTGGGCCGAGCATCAGGTGGAGACCACCGTTGACTTTGCCCAGAACAGCCGGCTGCTCGCGTGGTACCTCGGCGGCCTCAACTTCCAGGTGGAACATCATCTGTTTCCCACCGTGTCGCATGTGCACTACCGGCGCATCTCACCGATTGTCGAGGACATGTGCGCGCAACATGGCCTGCCGTACAACAACAATCTCACGCTGATGGACGCCCTGCGATCCCATGCCAGATGGCTCAAGCACATGGGTGAGCGCCCGCAGGCGATGGCCTAGCACCACGCCGTTGGGGTGCGTCGTGCATGCTTCGCGGCATGCACACCGATCTGAGTGACACACACCGCGAGATCCGGGCCTTGGCCCGTGATTTCGCGGAGGGTGAGATTGCCCCCAACGCCTCGGCGTGGAATGAGCAGCAGCATGTCCCGCTTGAGGTGATCAAGCAGATGGGGGCCCTCGGACTGCTCGGCATTGTGGTGCCCGAGGAGTACGGCGGGTCGGGCCTGGACGCCACGTCGCTCGCGCTCGTGATGGAGGAGGTGGCCCGTGCCGATGCCGGCACCTCAGTGGCAATCGCTGTGCAGAACGGCCTGGTGGCATCGCCCATTGTGCGTGCGGGCACCGAGGAGCAGAAGCACGAGTGGCTGCCCCGTATCGCCAGCGGCGAGATGATCGGGTGCTACGCACTCACCGAGCCGGGCGCCGGATCGGACACCGCATCGCTCTGCACCCGTGCCACCGAATCGGGCGATGGCTGGAGCCTGACCGGCGCAAAGCAGTGGATCACCAATGGCGGCATCGCCGACGTTTTCGTCATCTTTGCCCGCACGGGTGGGGATGGTGCCCGCGGCGTCAGCGCATTGGTGTCACCGAAGGCCCACGGGCTGCTTGTGGGCCGTGAGATCCCGAAGATGGGGCTGCACTCCTCATCGACGGTCGAACTCGCCTTCGATGGTCTGCACGTTCCGCGTTCCGGCCTGCTGGGCGCCGAGGGGGAGGGCCTCAAACTGGCACTGGCCACCCTTGACGGCGGGCGTATCAGTGTGGCCGCTCAGGCTGTGGGCATCGCCCGGGCAGCACTGGAACTGGCCGTGAAATATGCGTCGGAGCGTCAGGCGTTTGGTGGCCCCATCGCCCGGTTTCAGGGCGTGCAGTTCCCCATTGCCGACATCGCCGCGCAGGTTGATGCCGCGCGTCTGCTCACCCTGCATGCCGCGGGGCTGCGCGATGCCGGGCATCCACACGGGGCGGCCGGGGCCAAGGCCAAGCTGTTCGCATCATCAGTGGCCGTGCGTGCGGCCGACGTCGCTGTGCAGACCCTCGGTGGCTACGGATACTCACGCGAGTACAACGCCGAGCGGTACTACCGCGATGCGAAGATCACCGAGATATATGAGGGCACCAGCGAGATCCAGCGGCTGGTCATCGCGCGCAGCCTGTTCGGCGACGCCGCCCGCTGATCGCTAGATGCTTACCTCGGTGCCCAGGTGGATGACCTGGCCGGGGGGGAGGCGGAAGAAGTCGGCCGACTTCGCAGCGTTTCGGTGCATGGTGCCGAACAGGCGCTTTTGCCAGTGGGGCAGACCGACGACGTGGTCGCGCGTGATGACCAGCGCATCGTCGCTCACGACGTATGAGGCCTCGGCTGGCGACTCGGGCAGGCCCAGCACGCCCCACACACTGGCGAGGGCCTCAGGGATGTCGGGGCGCTCAACGTAGCCGTACCACACCTCGATGGCGGTGATTCCCGGCCCCATGCGCTTTGTCAGCACGCGGGCCGACGGATTCACTCTCGGGGTGGTGCGGTATCGCACGCTCACCAGCACAAGATGCTCGGGCAGCAGCTTGTTGTGCTTCAGGTGGATGGCCAGCGAGTGCGGCGCCACCTTGGGGTTGGCGGTCATAAAGACGGCCGCGCCGGGAATGCGCTGCTCCTCAATGGGCACCGACTCGACCAGATGATCCATGGGCATCGACTCTGACGCGATGCGGCGCCGCAGCACTCCCCGGCCCCGACGCCAGGTGACCATGATGGTGAGCAGCAGGGCCGCCATGAGCATGGACACCCAGCCGCCGTGAGGGATCTTCTCGCAGGTGGCCACGAATAGCAGCAGGTCGATGGCCAGCAACGGAGTGAAACACAGGATGATGAGGGCAGGATTCCACCTCCATGCATTGCGGGCCATGATCATGGTGAGCCCGGTGGTGATGACCATGGTGGCCGCGACGGCGAGCCCGTACGCACCGGCCAGAGCCTCTGACGATCCAAACGCGAGGATGAATGCCACCACCACTCCGTACAGCGCCATGTTCGGGAAGGGCATGTAGATCTGCCCCTCCACCTTCTCTGACGTGTGGACCACGCGCTGGCGGGGCAGGAGGTCGAGCTGGATGGCCTGCCGGGTCACGGAGAACACTCCAGAGATGACCGACTGCGATGCGATGAACGTGGCGACGGTGGCCAGGATGAGCAGCGGGATGGCCATCGCCTGCGGCCCCATGTTGAAGAACGGGTTGCTCACACTGCTCGGATTGGTCAGCACCAGCGCTGCCTGCCCCAGGTAGGCGAGCATGACGCCCGGAAAACCGACGACGAGCCACGCGAGAGCGATGGGCTTGCGACCAAAGTGGCCCATGTCGGCGTACAGGGTCTCGACACCCGTGACGCACAACACAACGGCTCCGAGTACGGCAAGGCCGTGCCCCGGATGGCGCCCGAGAAACAAGATGCCATCCAGCGGATTGAACGCCTGCAGCACGAAGGGGGCGGCGATCACCTCCTTGATGCCCAGCAACGCGATGACAATGAACCACAGCAGCATGATGGGCCCAAAGGCCTTCGCGATTTTGTCGGTGCCGAAGCGCTGCACGATGAAAAGGATCGTCACCACCGCGATGGCAAATGGCACCACCAAAGCGCCCGCCGATGGGAAGCTCACCGTGATGCCCTCGCCTGCCGACAGCACAGACACGGCCGGCGTGATGACCCCATCTGCATAGAAGAGCCCCATACCCACCAGTCCGGCCAGAAACGCCCACCGCGCCGTCTTGCCGCTGAGCGTGCGTCGCGCGAGCGCCGACAGCGCCAGCACGCCGCCCTCGCCCTTGTTGCTCACGCGCATGACGAGTCCGATGTACTTCACGCCCACGATGAGGATCAGCGCCCACAGGAAGAGCGACAGCAGGCCCAGGATGTCGCTCTGGTCGGTACCCACACCGGTGGCGAGAGCGGCCTGAAATGCGTACAGCGGGCTCGTCCCGATGTCGCCGAACACGACTCCGAGTGCACCGAGGGCGAGCAGGGCCGTGGCGGGGGCCTTTGTACCGCGATCGGTCACGTGCGCCAGCCTATCGCTCATGGCATCGCTCTTTGGGAATGCGCGCATACGTGCAGAAGAGGATGGCGAGCAGGGCACCCGCGAGCACACCATCGCTCAGGCGGGGGTAATCTCGCCGAATGGCAAACGACTTTGAGGTTTCAGTTGAGGTGGCAGTACCGGCCGACACGGCGTGGGCCCTTGCCGGCGACCCGGTGCGCATCCTTGAGTGGTTCGACCCGGTCGTGCAGGTCGTGATGGACGGCGACACGCGCACGGCAACCATGGGCAATGGGGCTGTGCTGGTGGAACGCATCGTCGACCGCGACGATGCCGCCCGCAGGTACTCGTATGAGGTCATTTCGGGTATCCCGGGCCTCACGAGCCATCGGGCCACCATCGCGGTGGACGAGACCGGCGCCGGCAGCCGGGTGCGGTACCGCCAGGTGGCGACGTCGGAGATTGACGGGTATGACATGGAGCCACGGCTGTCGGGCCTGATGATCGCCGGACTCGAGAAGCTCAAGGCCGTGCTTGAGGGCGCCTCCCGCTAGGCGTATCCGTCCCCTCTGGGGGCGTTTGTCCACCCGGCCAAAGCACTTCATGGCCACTTATCCACCGGGCCATGAGGTCCGGGCGCGCCGGATGGCACCGTTTCGGAGCCCCGGGGATCGGGGCACCCGCCCGCCTGATTCCCCCGGAGGAACCGAATGAACGCAGTGGCCATCGACACCGTCTGGGTGGTCTTCGCGGGATGTCTGGTGCTCTTGATGCAGGCCGGGTTCGCTGCGCTCGAGATGGGCCTCTCGCGCATGAAGAACGCGGGTGCGGTGGCCGCCAAGATCATCGTCAACTTCGCGCTTGCCCTCGTGGTGTTCTGGGCCATCGGATATGCCATCGCTTTCGGTGATGGCAGCGGATTCGGCGGGGCCACGGCGTGGTTCATTGATATCGGCAACAGCCAGGGCGTGGCGGCGCTCTCGTACTCGGGCATTGACGAGGCCACCAAGTTCTTCTTCGAGGCCATGTTTGCCGCGGTGGCGCTGGCCATCGTGTGGGGCACCATGCTCGACCGGGCACGGTTTGTCGCCTACCTGCCCTTCGCAATCCTGTTCGTGGGGCTCATCTATCCCATCGTCACCCACTGGGTGTGGGGCGGCGGGTGGCTTTCCCAGCACGGGTTCCAGGACTTCGCGGGCTCCGGCGTGGTGCACATCACCGGGGCGTTCGCGGGTATCGCCGGCGCGATCATTGTGGGGCCGCGCATCGGCAAATTCCGGGCGGATGGAAGGGCTAATCCCATTCCTGGCCATTCGATGCCCATGGCCGTTCTGGGAGTGCTCATTCTCTGGGTGGGATGGATGGGATTCAACGCTGGCTCGTTTCTTGGTGCAGTGGGCAAGCCGATCGGCATGGTGGTGGTTGTCACCAGCCTCGCCGGTGCATTCGGCGTACTCGGTGCGGTGGTGATGTCGCGCGTGCTCCTCGGCACGTATGACATCGGAATGATGGGCAACGGGGCCATCGCCGGGCTGGGCGCCATCGCCGGCCCGTGTGCCTTCGTGGTGCCCTGGGGGGGCGCGCTCATCGGTCTGGTGGCCGGGTGCGTGATGGTGCCAATGGTGCTGCTGGTTGACCGCATGCGTATTGACGACCCAATCGGGGTGCTCGCCGGGCACGGGATGGGCGGGATTGTGGGGGTGCTCGCCGCCGGGTTCCTCACCACCACCGATGCTGCGGCCACGCTGGGCGGCCGTCCCGGTCTGTTCTACGGTGGCGGCGCGGCCCAACTGGGGTGGCAGGCCATCGGCATGGTGTGCATCGCTGCGTTCGCCTTCACCACGGGCTACGCGGCGTTCTGGCTCATCAAGAAGACCATCGGCCTCAGAGCATCGGAGTCCGACGAGTTGGCCGGACTTGATATCTCAGAGCACGGCATGTTCGGGTACCCGGAGCGGTTTATTGAGGTCATTGGCGCCGAGCCGGAGGATGCCCACTCCCACGTGGGTGGATCGCTGCACGTCTGATCCGGCCTGCACGTGCCGCCGCTGGGCACACTGCGGGCGTGCTTGTGCTGTTTGACATTGATGGGACCCTGCTCCACGGCTCGCCGGAGGGGCATACCCACGCGATGGCCGATGCCATGCGCACGGTGTGGGGCGTGCCGGTCGTGCCGGATGATGTGTGGGCCACCCAGCCGGCGGGTCGCACCGATCGCGAGATCGCCCGTCTGGTGTTGCGTGGCCACTCGGTCGCTGACGACGCCATTGATGCAGGCATGCGCGAGTGGATCGATCTCGCGTGCAGAGTGCACGCGCAGATGGCCAACGGCCATGCACCGCCCGTGGCGGCGCCGGATGCCCGGGCCGTACTGGTGTCTCTTGAGGGGGACGGGGTCGAGATGGCGCTGGTGACCGGGAACCTCGAGGGGATCGGCCGGGCCAAGGTGGCTGCGGCCGGTCTCGGTACGTGGTTTGCGCCCGGTGAGGGGGGGTTTGGATCGGACGCCGAGGTGCGCGCCGATCTGGTGCGGCTGGCGCGCGAGCGCGCCCGCGGACGATATTCGGACGATCAGGTGGTGGTGATCGGGGACACCCCCCGCGATATCGCCGCCGCACGGGCTGCTGGCGTGCACGTGATCGCAGTGACCACCGGGGCTCACGATGCGGGGGCCCTTGCCGGCGCAGATGCCGTTGTTCCCGACCTCACGGGCGCTTTGGAGATTCTCGACCGCTGATTTGCAATCCGCAGCATGTGGGTTCGCCTCAGGGCGAAGGGGGTGCGCCACCACTTCATCCCTGCGCACAAGGAGCGCCACGCGCCCTCGCCATAGCCTCGTCGGTGAATGGGGGCCGTGCACATGCACTGCCCTGGAATCGATGAAGGAGGGCAACTCCATGCGTCAGAGGTCACTCAGGTTGGGTGCCATCGCAGCAGGCGTGCTGCTGCTCGGCATCCCCGCCCTGGCCGCTGCGGCAGATGGTCCGTCCCCGACCGACGTCGCGGTCAACTCCATGTGGGTTGTGATTGCTGCGATTCTCGTGCTCTTCATGCAGGCCGGCTTCGCAATGCTCGAGATCGGCCTCTCACGCATGAAGAACTCCGGAGCGGTCGCCGGAAAGATCGTCATCAATCTTGCAATTACATTCCTCATGTTCTGGGCGATCGGATTCGCGCTCGGGTTTGGTGACGGGAATGACTTTGTGGGATCCGCAGGCTGGTTCCTGGACAACGCGAATGCGGCGGGCGACACCAACTCGCTCGGCCTCTTCGACTTCGGCAACGCCCTCGCGGCATACAACATCCCGGTTGAGGCAGTCTTCTTCTTCCAGGCGGTGTTCTGTGCCGTGTCGCTCGCCATCGTGTTCGGCACGATGCTCGACCGCACGAAGTTCATCGCGTACATCATCTT
>CANJMX010000009.1 GCA_947475125.1 Actinomycetota bacterium | reverse complement strand
GTCACGCGACAGCGCGTGGAGCTCGAGCTGTACGGCGCGCATATCGGTGACTACTTCAAACCGGTGTCCGGTCAGTACCTGTGGACCGGAATATTCGGCACGGACGCCGCCCAGTGGCCCCTGTCGAGCCCGGGTGGTGAACGCACCGCATTTCTGGGGTGGGCCGTGATGGCACTCGCGGCCATTGGCCTGGCCCTCGCCTGGCGCCATCGCGGCAACATTGGGCTGCGCCTGCGCGGGGCCCTGTTCCTCACCATTCCCATCGCCATCGCGATGGCCATCTTCAGCCTGGCGAGCCCGTACTCGGTCTTTGGGCACAGGATCCCCATGGCGTCATCCTTCGTATTTGACTACCTGCCATTTCTTCGTGTGTACGCACGCTTCTCGCTCTTCGTCATGGCATGCGTGCTGGTAATGGGTGCGGTGGGGCTGGCCCTGCTCATACGTGGACGCAGCATTACCTGGCGCACCAGCATCATGGGGATCGCCATCATCCTCACCGCCATGGAGTTGCCCATCTCGGTGCCCATCGGAACGGGTGTACCGATACTCCTCGACGGCAAGGCACCGCAGGACGTGCCCACATGGAAGTGGCTCAGCACCCATGATCCATCTGCCGTCGCCGTCGAGACGCCGGTCTTCCCCAATGAGGTAGTTGATCGCGAGTTCCTCTATGGGCAGTTGGTGCACGGGCACCCCCTCGCGAACGGGGGGCTGAACGAACCCGGGGCACCCACTGACTTCGGTCGCGAGTACGGCAACCCGCTGTTCGCCGCTGCACCCGTCGCCTACGCGACGGCTGGTATCAAGTACGTGATCATCAACCCATGGGCATGGCGGCAAGAGGGGCTGGAGCCCCCGGACGCCATGACCCCGCCACGGGGCTATGCCGTCGCCGCGCACTTCCCCGACGGCAGTGGGATCTGGCGAGTGACCGCGCACCCGGCAAAGGCCATCGCATTCCCTGCTCAGGGCTGGTGGGATCCGGACACCGTAAACGGGACCCGCTGGCGGTACATGAAGGACGTCGCCACGTACACGGCCTATGCGCCGCAGGCGACGAAAGCGACCATCCGTTTTCAGGCGCAGGGCTTCGTACCCGGCAAGCCGTACGAGCTTCGCGTGACGGCACCGAATGGCACGAACACTTCATTCGCGGTAACGGGGCTCCAGCCAATTGCCCTGCGGGCCGCGCTGCCCGCGGGCAAGAGCACATTCCGCCTCGTGGCCTCAGGTACACCGTCGCAGCAAGTGAGCCCCAGCGACCTCCGCGTGGTGAGCATACGAGTGTCTGAGTGGACCATTTCATGACGCCATATATGGTGCCGTCGTGACCCGTTACCTCGTCACCGGCGGCTGTGGCTTCGTCGGTTCGCGCATGTGCCTTGGGATCAAGGCCATCGACCCGCACGCCGAGATCGTTGCGTTCGACAACCTCCGCAGGCGTGGTTCCGAAACGAACGTCGTGGATCTGGCCGCTGCAGGAGTCGCCTTCGTGCACGGTGACATCCGTGTCCCGGCAGATCTGGATGATCTCGAGGGCGACTTCGACGTGGTGTTTGATGCCGCGGCCGAGCCCAGCGTGCATGCCGGCACCACGGGCAGCCCCCGGTACGTAATTGACACGAATCTGGGCGGCACCGTGAACCTGCTCGAGTTCTCGCGGCAACGCGCACGCACCTTCGTGCTGCTCAGCACATCCCGCGTGTACGCCATCGAAGCCCTGAGGGGAATCCGCACTCAGGAGGGCAGCACCCGCTTCGAGGTCTCGGCAGAGCAGGACCTGCCGGGCGTCGGGCCAGATGGCGTCACCGAGGACTTCCCCACCGATGGCGCGCGCTCGTATTACGGCGCCAGCAAACTGGCGAGTGAACTGCTGGCGCAGGAGTACGCGGCGGCGAGCGATCTCGACGTGATCATCAATCGCTGCGGTGTGCTTGCCGGGGCCGGGCAGTTCGGCAAGGTGGACCAGGGCGTGATGGCGCTGTGGGTGGCCGCCCACATCTATGGCCGCCCGCTCCGGTACATCGGGTTCGGTGGCACCGGAAAGCAGGTGCGTGACCTCATGCATCCCGACGATCTGCTGTCGCTGGTGATGCGGCAGATCGATATGGCACCTACGATCAGCGGGCAGGTGTTCAACGTTGGCGGTGGAACGCCCATCAGCGTGTCGCTTCTCGAACTCACCGATCTCTGCCGCGAGCGCACGGGCAACGAGGTGGACATCACCCCAGTGCCCGAGACTGCGTCCGTGGATGTGCCGGTGTACCTCACCGATACCACGCGCGTGCGCGAGACCACCGGCTGGTCGCCTGTACGCGATACATCCGCGATCATCGACGACATCGCAACATGGATCGAGGGCGACATCGAGCGCCTGCGGCCCATCTTTACCTAAACCAGCATCCCAAGGAGCACGTGCTTGTCGCTCGCCATCGTCACCGGCTCATCAGGCCTTATCGGCAGTGAAATGTCCCGTTTTCTCGACGCCCGTGGCTGGGACGTCATCGGCGTGGATAACGACATGCGTGCGTACTTCTTCGGCGATGAGGCATCCACCAAGTGGAACGCTGATCGCCTGTCCGCAGACCTCACCAACTTCAGTCTGAAGCACCTGGACATTCGCGATACCGACGCGGTGATGCGCCTCTTTAAGCACCTGGGGAGCGCCGTGGAGCTGGTGGTGCACTGCGCCGCGCAACCCAGCCACGACTGGGCTGCGCGCGAGCCGCTCACCGACTTCGCCGTGAATGCCACCGGCACGCTCAACCTGCTGGAGGCCACGCGCCTGTATGCACCCGATGCGGTGTTCACGTTCATGAGCACCAACAAAGTGTACGGCGATGCGTCAAATGACCTGCCGCTCATCGAGACCGAGACGCGCTGGGAACTCGACCCGTCCAGTATCTGGGCCGAGCACGGCTTCGATGAGACCCTGCGCATCGACCAGAGCAAGCACAGCCTGTTTGGCGCCAGCAAGGTTGCTGCCGACGTGTTGTGCCAGGAGTACGGCCGCTATTTCGGCATGAAGACCGGCGCATTCCGTGGCGGGTGCCTGACCGGCCCTGCCCACTCAGGCGCCGAGCTGCATGGGTTTCTCGCCTACCTGGTGCAGTGCGCCATCACCGGCCGGCCCTACACAATCTTTGGGTACAAAGGCAAGCAGGTACGCGACAACATCCACTCGCATGATCTTGTCACCGCCCTCTACGCCTTCTACGAGAACCCGCGCCCGGGAGCCGTGTACAACATCGGCGGATCTCGCCACGCCAACTGCTCGGTACTTGAGGCCATCGCGCTCAGCCAGGAGCTCACTGGGTGTGAGCTCGACTACTCGCTCTCCGACGACAACCGGTCGGGCGACCACATCTGGTGGATCTCAGACGTCCGGCGCTTTGAGGCCGACTACCCCGGCTGGGCGTATGAGTACGACCTGCGCACCACGGTGCAGGAGATCGTTGAGGCCACCCGGGAGCGTATGGCCACCGCATGAGTGATGTGCTCTCCGTCGTCATCCCGGCCCACAATGAGGCCGATTCCATCCCCACCGCTCTTCGGGGTGTGTACGCCGCGCTGACCGCGGCCGGCGTGGAGCACGAGATCGTGGTGGTGGATGACCACTGCTCAGATGGGACCGGGGATGTGGTGCGGGCACTCGCCGAGAGCGAAATCCCCACCGTGAGGGTGGTGGTGAACCAGGGCAAGGGAGGATTCGGGCTCGCCGTGCGCTGTGGCCTTGACAACTTCACGGGTGATGCCGTTGCCGTGATGATGGCCGACCTCAGCGACTCACCCGACGATCTGGTGGCCTTTTGGAAGACCATGCAGCGCGAGGGCGTTGACTGCGTGTTCGGCACCCGCTTCTCCAAGGGCGGCGCGACCTTCGACTACCCCGTCGCGAAGCTCCGCATCAACCGCGTTGCCAACTTCGGCATACGCGTGCTGTTCGGTCTGCGTTACGACGACATCACCAACGCGTTCAAGATGTACCGGCGTGAGGTGATTGATGGCGTGCAGCCGCTGCTCAGCCATCACTTCAACCTGACTGTGGAGATTCCCCTCAAGGCGGTCGTGCGTGGATACACCTACGCCGTGGTACCCAACTCCTGGACCAACCGCTCACACGGCGAGTCGAAGTTCAAGGTGAAGGAGATGGGGTCCCGGTATGCCTTCATCATCCTGTACTGCCTGCTGGAGCGCATGCTGTCGCGCGGGGATTACCGGCGAGCACCCGGCGGGGCGAGCACGCGTGCCTCCGGAAACCAATGACCGACGCGAGCGGCCCGGTGTGGGTCTGCATCCCCACATATGACGAGCGTGAGAATGTGGAGGCAATGGTGCGGGCCGTACGGGATGAGCTCGACGGCGCGGGCATTGACGGCCACGTTCTGGTGATCGACGACGGCTCACCCGATGGCACCGGCGATCTGGTCGAGGCAATGGTGGCCGGTGACGATCGCGTTCATCTGCTCAGGCGTGCCGAGAAGACGGGCATCGGCCCGGCGTACTGCGATGGGTTTCGCGTGGCATTGGGCGCCGGGGCGGCCCTTATCCTCGAGATGGATTGCGACTTCTCACATGATCCGGCAGCCCTCCCGCGACTTATCGCGGCGGCATCCCATGCAGACGTGGTGCTCGGATCCAGATATACGCCCGGGGGTCACGTTGCGGATTGGGGGCTCCTTCGCCGCGGGATCAGCCGGGGCGGCTGCATCTATGCCCGCACCATCCTCGGCGTACCGGTGAAAGACCTCACTGGCGGCTTCAAGTGCTTCCGTCGCCATGTGCTCGAGGCGATCCCCCTGAATGAGGTCTCCGGCCAGGGCTACGGCTTTCAGATCGAAATGACCTACCGGGCGATCCTGGGCGGGTTCACCGTCACCGAGGTCCCCATAACGTTTACAGACCGGATGCGGGGCCAGAGCAAGATGAGTGGCCATATCGTCACCGAAGCGGCGCTTCTGGTTCCCCGCCTGCGGCGGCAACTTGGGCGCACCCGGTGTACCTAGGATTGATGTCCGCACTGAGCCACACAGATGAGAGGCACGATGACTGACCAGAGCGAGGGCGCACCGGTGGCGGGTTCGGACGTTGACGACCTCCTCGCGGCCATTCGGGATCGCGTGGCCAAGAAGCAGGCAGAGGGCCTGTACACCCTCGACGGGCTCACGGGGCCCGAGGGGCGCGACATCGAGCCCTTCCGGCTTCAGGAGCTCCTGTGGCTTGACGAGGTCGCGGAGATCACCCCCGATATGGGCCTGGTGCAGTCCACCAAGCCCGGGGTCGGCGCCGTTGTGGGGAAGGCCAAGGGGGCCTTGAGCCGTGCCACGAGCCAGCCGCTGCTTGATCTCGCCGTGCGCCAGAGCCAGTTCAACGCCGCCCTGCTTACGTACCTGACCATGATGGGGCAGGAGGTCGAGGTGCTCCGCGCCCGGGTCGCCGAGCTGGAGGGGCACCCGGGGAGCGCGTCCTGACGCGAGCCGCGAGCGCTCACGCTGACGGGCCCTCCATCGCCTTCGTCGTCCCGCGGTACGGACGCGAAGTGGTGGGTGGCGCGGAGACGCTGTGCCGTGTTCTCGCAGAAAACCTGGCGCGACATGGCGCCCGGGTGAGCGTGCTCACCACCTGCGCGCGTGATCATTTCACCTGGGCGAATGAGCTCCCCGAGGGGCGTGTGATGGATGGCGCCGTTGAGGTGCGGCGCTTCCCCGTGGGTGACCGTGACCCCGACCGGTTCCTCACCCATCACACGCACATCGCCCTTGGTCACAACTTGCCGTACTCAGAGCAACTGGCCTGGATGGCTCACTCAGTGTGGTCGCCCAGAATGCTCGACGTCATCCACGACCCCCGTGAGTACGACTGGATCGTGCCCATCCCGTACCTCTTCGGCACCACATTCTGGGCAACGGCCGCACGCCCCGATCGCACGGCGCTCATTCCCTGCCTCCATAACGAACCCCATGCGCACCAAACGGTTGTGCTCGATTGCATGGCCAGTGCCCAGGGGATCCTCGCCAATACCGGCACCGAGCGTGACCTCATTACCTCGATGCTCCGCACGCACCGGGGTGGAATATCGGGCACCAACACGGTGGTCGTGGGGGTGGGCTACGACGACGTCGAGCCTCCATCGGTTGAAGAGGTGAGCGTCTTTTGCGCGCGCAGGGGAATCGATCCGGGGTACCTCCTGTACGCCGGGCGACGCGAGGAGGGGAAGGGCCTTCCCGAGTTGTTCGACCTCTACCGCGCGTATCGCGAAGCCACACCTCAGCCACGTGCGCTTGCGCTCGTGGGCACTGGCGCCCTCGAGACACCGACAGACCTCGTTCCGCACGTGATCGACCTCGGATTCGTGCCCGACGAGGACCTCGCCCTCGCCTTCGCGGGCGCATCGGTGCTCTTGCATCCGTCAAAGCTTGAGAGTCTGGGCATGGTCATGCTGGAGGCCTGGCTGGTGGGGACCCCAGCCATCGTCAACGGTGCCAGTCCTGTGCTTGTGGAGCATTGTCGGGAGGGTGGCGGCCTCTGGTGGATGTCCACCGCCGAGTTCATCGAGGCGGTCCGAATGGTGACCGAGGATCCGGCCGTGCGGGAACGCCTCTCCCGGGCCGGACGGGATTATGTGATGACCCGGTTTCGCTGGCCCGAAGTGCGCCAGCGCTTCGTGGGAGCCCTGGAGGCCTGGTCATGATCGGGGTGCATCAGGTCGTCGCGGGCGCGGCCCCGCGCGACGCGATCACCAACCACGTGCTGGCGGCACGGGAGGTGATCCGCGCAATGGGCCTCCGGTCGGAGATCTTCGCCGAGGAGCGGCACACCGCGGGGGAACTGAGGGGTCGCATTCATCCCCATCAGGCATGGGAGGCGCTGACGGAACCGGGCGACGCGGCCATCATTCATTACTCGATCGACAGCCCGGCCTTCGCGCATGTCGCTGCAGCCGCCACGCGTGTTGGCATCCACTACCACAACATCACCCCCCCTGATCTGCTGTGGACGTATGCCCCGGGGCTCGCCCGGCAGTGCGCAGAGGGGCGCGAGCGCCTCCAGCCGTTGGTGCATCTCGCATCCACCGCCGCCGCGGATTCGGCCTTCAATGCCGGCGAGCTGATGGATCTCGGTATGGATGACGTATCGGTAGTGGGCATTCTCCGCGGACCCGGGCTGGCCACTGCTCCAGCGGCGGCCACCGCCGGGCGCAGCGCGCGACACCGCATTCTCTTTGTGGGACGCGGGGTATCGAACAAGGCCCAGGACGATCTAATCCTCGCACTCGGATCTCTCCTCCAGGCGGGCCACGATGTGGAGCTCCGTCTGGTGGGCTCCTGGGGCGGGAACAGGGCATTCGAGAGCAGGTGCCGCTGGCTCGCCAGACGGGTGGCCGCTGCCGACCGCGTGCAGTTTCTCGGGTCGGTCAGCGACGAGGAACTGGCGATCGAGTATCGGGATGCCGATGTATTCGCATGTGCATCCCGGCACGAGGGCTATTGCGTGCCGATCATCGAGGCACTCGAGGCCGGGGTCCCTGTTGTGGCACGGGCAGCGGGTGCCGTACCGGAGACGACGGGCCGCGCCGGGCTTCTCCTCGACGACCCCACGCCCTCCCACCTGGCCGAGGCCATCGCCGCTGTGCTTGGGGGCGCGCTGCGCGATGAGATGCACGCAGGCCGATTGGAGCAGCTTGCAATCCACTCGAATGACGCCACCACGGCACGACTCCGGGCTTTTGTGGAGACCCTCGCGTGATCGCCTCGCGCGTTGATGGCCGGCTCGCTGGAGCCGCCGTCCTGGTGGCGGCCGACATTCAGCGTGCCCTCCATGGCCTGGAGGGGACGATGGCGCAGGGAACCGTCTATCTGGGCACCGGATCAGCAGACCTCATCCGGGGGGGTGACGTGCACCCGCATGTCGTGGTTCCGCTCATCACCTCACCCCTCGTGGATGCGGTATCGCGAGCCCAGATCGCATCTGCCGACGTGCTGGTGGCAATGGATCGCTCCGAGGCGAGCCGGCTTATGCTGATCGCCCCCGGCCGGCCCATCGTCTGTGTCGGAGACGCGGCACCCGCCGGACGCGGGGTCATTCACACCGAAAACCCCTTTGACGCGGTGGAAGTACAGGAGTTTCTGGCGCTTTCACCGCATCTGGCCGAGTATCTCCCGGCGCTCGCGCTGGACCTGCGCCCATTCGATACCGCACCTGTGACCGACGCAATCGCTGAGGCCGTCGTGCTCGCATCATTAGACTCGTCCGGATGACGATGCTCGGACTCTCCGCCTCCGGGCCCCTCTACCGCAACCTCGTAAAGCGCGAGGTACGTCAGCGGTACAAGGGATCATTCCTTGGCCTCGGCTGGACGCTGCTCAACCCACTCATCCTGGTGGCGGCCTACTCGGTCGTGTTCAAGTTCCTGTTCGGCAGCCCGATCGCAAACTACGCACTGTTCATGTTCGTCGGGCTCATCGGCTGGACACTCTTTTACGGGGGCATCTCCGAGGCGGCCACCAGCCTGGTGTCAAACTCGTCGCTCGTCACCAAGGTGCGCTTTCCCAGAGAGATCATCCCTCTTGCCACCATGACGGCAAACGCGGTCATCTCCGGGGCCATGCTCATCATCGCGATACCGCTCTGCCTGCTGCTGGGAACGGGATCGAAGATCACGCTCGTGGCGCTGCCGGCATTCCTCCTCCTGACGCTCGGTGCGACCGTCGGCATCGGCCTCATCCTGAGTGCTGTCAACGTCTATTTCCGCGATGTCGCGCACATACTCGCGGCGATCGGAACGCCGCTCTTCTTCCTGACGCCGATCTTCTATACGTATGACTCCCTGCCCTCGGCGGCGTCATCCCACCAGGTGCTGATCGACATTCTCCACTGGGGCAATCCCATTTCGCCGTATGTCATCACCATCCAAGACACGCTGTTCTTCGGCCGCTGGCCGACCCTGGCGGACACCCTTTACTGCGTGATCGCGGCTGTTGTGTTCCTACTAATCGGCTTCGTCTCATTCCGGCGCATGGAACGCGAGATGGCGGTGGAGCTGTAGATGGCAGACCTCGAGCCCGGCCAGTTGCGCCTCGATCACGTGTCGCGGCGATTCAAGATCGTTCATGAGCGCAGCGCGACGCTGAAGGAAACCGTCATTCGGCGTCGGCGCGCGAGCTATACGGAGCTGTGGGCCCTGCGCGATGTGAGCCTTTCGATCGAGCCGGGCGAGTCGGTGGGGATCGTGGGTCGCAATGGCTCTGGGAAGTCGACGCTGCTCAAGTTGCTTGCCGGCATCATTCCGCCACACACGGGGACCGTCGCAACTGGCGGCACCGTCGCGGCCATGCTCGAGTTGGGTGCGGGATTTCATCCCGACTTCTCCGGTCGCGAGAACATCTTCATGAATGCCGCCATCCATGGTGTGTCGGAGAAGGCGGTGGCGGAGCGGCTCGACTCAATCGTCGACTTCGCCGAGCTGCAGGACTTCATCGACATGCCGGTGCGCACGTACTCGAGCGGAATGACCATGCGCCTGGCGTTCGCGGTGTCATCACACGTAAATCCGGACATCCTGCTACTGGATGAGGTGCTGGCCGTAGGTGACGAGGCATTTCAACGCAAGTGCATGGGTCGTATCTACGACTTCAAGCGGGGGGGTGGCACTCTCGTATTCGTTTCGCACGACCCGGGCACCGTCGAGCACGTATGTGATCGAGCCATTCTCATCGACGGTGGTGCGGTGGTCTTCGATGGAGACCCCTCGGAGATCATCAGCCGCTACCACCGGCTACTGGCAGATGAGGCCAGCGGCCTCGGCGCACGTGTTGATGGCGTGGAGGATTACCAAGAAGCGCCGGAAACGACCTATGACCCGGACGCCGTGCTCTCCACCGACATCGTGAACCTCGTGGCCGCCCGACTCGTCCGGGACGGCAGTCCGACAGGAAACGCAATCTGCGGCGCCGACGTTATGATCGAGGTCGACCTCGAGAGTTCTACGGCAGCTGCCGATGCTGTCGTGGGAATCAGCTTGGCCACCGAGACCGGCACAGCCCTGTACGGGATCAGCACCCGCCACTGCTGGGCTGCGGATGAGGAGGCTGGACAGGACGCCATCCGGCGAGCACTCTCACGACCCGGTACCCCGGTGACGGTACGACTCACGGTGCCAGCGCTCCCCCTGCAGTCGGGAAGCGTGGATGTGTACGTCGCGGTCAATTCGGCCGACGAGACCACGCAGTACATGGGCGGACGCCGGGTGCTCTCGTTCGGTGTCTTCTCCGAGGAGCCAAGCCTTGGCCTTGTCGCCATGAATGCACACTGGGAGGTGGTGCCGCAACGCGGGTCGGCGGCGCCTCGGTCTGGGTGATTGCCTGCACGGTCATCGCCAGGAACTACCTGGCGCAGGCTCGGGTTCTCACCCGATCATTCCTTGACCATCATCCGGATGGCTCCGTACGTGTACTCGTGCTTGACGACCCAGAGCACGAGATCGGCTCTGGAGAGGACTTTCGCGTCCTCTCCCCGTCGGATGTACTCCCCCCCGACGAGTTCGCTCGCATGGCGACCGCGTACGGCATCGTCGAACTCGCCACCGCGGTCAAGCCGGCACTATTGCGTCACTTGCTGTCCGAAGCACCCGTCGTGGCCTACTTTGACCCCGACATCCAGATATTCGCCCCGCTTAACGACGTGTTCGACGCAGCGGCCGAGCACGGAATCGCCCTCACGCCGCACTCAACCTCCCCGCTACCGCGGGAGGGAGACGGAACGAGTACCGAGGACGTCATCCTGGACGCGGGGGTGTTCAACCTTGGGTTCATCGCGATGGGGCAATGCACAGAGGCGGTGGATTGGTGGGACTCCCGCCTGCGCCGTGAGTGCATCATCGATCCGGCCCATGGCCGGTTTGTGGATCAGCGCTGGGTAGACCTGTTCCCGGCCTACTTCACGCCCGCGATCCTCAGGGACCCCGGGCTCAACGTGGCCTGGTGGAATGCCCCCAATCGTGCAGTGATCTCGGGGCCCGACGGGCCGCTGGTTAATGGCTCCCCCCTCCGTTTCTTCCATTTCAGTGGCTATGACCCCGACCGCCCCTGGCTCCTCTCCACACACCAGGGCCCCATTCCGCGCGTGCTGCTCTCAGACCGTCCGGATCTCCGTGCCCTCACGGATGCGTATCGCCAGCGGGTTATCGATGCCGGGTACACAGACTGGCGACCCCGAGAGTACGGGCTCGCGCTCGCGCCCGATGGCCTGCTGTTGGACGAGCGCATGCGCCGCCTCTACCGCGATGCGCTGCGGGCGAGCGAACGAAATGAGGTCGCCGAGCCTCCAAACCCCTTTACCCACGGCGATGACGCATTTGTCGCCTGGCTGGGTACGAGCGATAGTCCGGGTGCTGGCCCTTGGCCACTTGGCCGGTACATCCACGACGTATGGGAGCAATCGCCGGAGCTCCGCGCGCGGTTCGCCGACCCCCACCGTGACGATGCCGAGGCCATCAGGCAATGGGCCGGTAAGGAGGGCGTGCAGGACGGAATGCTTCCGCCCTCCCTCGCGAGGCATCTCACCCCGATCGTTGGCCCTGCTGAGCCACCTGTCTTCACACCGGGCCTCCACATCGTCGCGCCATTCGGCGATGGGTCCGACCGCGACATCATCGCCTCCCGCATTGCGCGTGTGGCTGAGGCCGCTGGGATCGCAGTGTCAACTACGACGCTTCCGCCCCGGGGACGTGCGGCGGTATCTGACTTCGCGATTGACTGGTCGCAACTGGAGATGCACGAGGTCAACATCTTTATTACCGAGTCGGACCGTCTCCCAGAGGCGATCCATATGATGCCCCCCGCTCTTGTGACGGCCCCCCGCAACTACGCCGTCATCAGAGATGACGTTGGCCCCTACATCCCCGTGCCTGATGCGTGTTCCCTCTTCCTCGACGCCCTCTGGGCATGCTCAACAATTCGCGCGAGGGAACTGTCGGCAGCGCATCCCAATACGTCGGTGGAGGTCATCCCTCTACCGCCAGCCCGCCTCGCAACCGATAGGGGCGGGGCGGCCCTGAGCACTCTCGTGATCGGAGATAGCCTCGCGGTGCTCCGAGATGCCGGCGTGCTTCCCAGTGGTCCGCTCGTCATAGCGATTGACGATGTCGGTCATTCAACTGAAGATGAAGAGCGACTCCGTATGGCCGCATCCGGATCGCCGGCCGTAGATATCCGACGCGTGCGGCCGACCGACATGCCCGCACTACTCGCAGAGGCGGCTGCAATCGTCGTAGGCGGAATCCCTCACGACCTACTGATCCCAGTGCTCGATGCTCAGGCGGCGGGTGTGCCGATCATCAACGCGCCCGCGCCCCAGGACGCTGGTTCCTGCCTGGCATTTCTCACGGCCATCCTCAAAGAGGCCGCTGTGCATTCCGCATCAGCAGACCCTGAACCGCCTCGGCGTCAGCGGTGGCGCCTACCCCTCCGCTGACGCGGGCGACTGTTATCCGACGGGCCCACTTCGGCGCCACCTGATTGCATGCGAACACTGTCTGGTGGGCCACGACCAGCGCCAGAAGGTGCGCGGTCGCACCGCCCATGAACACGCGCGTGCGCATGGTCAGCCCCGTCGCGGGACGAGCGCGCGCTGTGTGCGCGGCGACAGCGCATCACGCAGCATCGCCTCAAGGTGGACACGCATTGCATCAGGCGACCACGTGCGGGCACGCTCAACACCTGCCGACGAGAGCGTCCTCCATATCACCGGGTCAGCATGCAAGCGAGCAATGGCCTCAGCGAAGGTCGCTGCGTCGTCCACCACGACGACGTCGTGGTCCGGCTCCAGATCCATGCCCTCAATGCCGATGGATGTCGTCACGATCGGAAGACCTGCGGATAACGCGTGGCAGATCTTTCCCTTCACCCCCGACCCGAACCTGAGCGGACAGATGAAAACACGTGCGGCATCGAAGTCGGGGGTCACGTCTTCACGGAAGCCGGGGACGTCGAAGCCATGCGTACCACGAAGCGCGAGCACGTCATCCGGCGGCTCATCACCGAGAAAGGTGACGGGCATCCCCTCTGCCTGCAGCAATGGCCAGATATCCGACGCGAACCATCGCGCTGCATCCTGGTTCGGGATATGCCGATAGCCCCCGATGAAGAGCAGCCCCGAGCGGGCGTCAAATCCCGGAGGCTCGCTCGCCCATGGCTCCTGAACCAGTGGCAGCACGAGAAACTCGGGGTCCGCGCGCGAGAGCAGCGGGCGTAGGTGGTCGGCGTCGCCCTCGGACACAGTCACGATGACGTCGGCGGCGGCGCACATCGTCTCCTCGTAGTGGCGGACCATGTCGTAAGTGTCGGGAACGACACCGCTCACCTCGGCCTCACGCTTCATCCGCACGTGGTGGATATCGACGGTGTCGTACAGGAGCGGGGCACGCGAACACCACTTACGAATAGTGGGGAGAACCTCCATCCCCACATCCGGTCGACTCACGATGACGAGATCCCAGAGATTCGCTCGCCCCTCGACGCGTGCATGCCCGGAGAGGCCGTGCCACACCTCAATGCCCTCCCGGCGAAGGGCATCCGCATACTTCTCGCGACCTGGGCCCCCTGTGGCCCACAGCGTCACATCCATCCCCAGGCGGTTGAGTAGCCTGAGAATCCACATCATGCGGAGGCTGCCCGCGTCTCGGTCGTGCGCGGGAATCCAAGCATCAACAATCAGCGCACGCGGCCGGCCGCGTGCGCTGGAGGGAACCAACCCAGCTGGTGATCCGGGGGGCAGGTGCTGCCGCTGCAAGACGTGCGCCCACTTGGCGGCGAAGATGGGCTGATTGGCGAACTGATGCACCCGCCCGCGTGAGACGGGGGCATTGGTCGTATCCACACCACCGTATGACTGCCCGCCATAGTGGAGCACCTTCGACTCAGGCGCGACAACCGTGCGAAAGCCGACGTCGCGAATAGCGAAGCAAAGGTCAACGTCCTCATAGAAGGCCGGGGCGAAGCGATCGTCAAACCCGCCGAGGCCTTTCACCAGCTCACTGCGCACCATCACCGCGGCACCCGAACAGAAGTCCACATCGGCGACGGACATCCACTCCTCGTCGGTGGTCCTGCCGGTGGCACCACGCGCATGGCCCGATCCATCTGACCAGACCGTGACCCCAACCTCCTGCACCGTCCCGTCGGGGTTGATGAGCCGCGAGCCGACCAGGCCGATGCCGGGGTCGGCGAAGGTGTGGAGCAGGGGGTCAAGCCAACCCGGCTGTACCTCGGTGTCGTTGTTGAGGAAGTACACAAAGGGCGCACGGGCCTCCTGCAGACCCTGGTTCGATGCGCGCAGAAACCCCACCGACTCTTCGTTGCGGACCAGCACCAGTCCCGACACCGACTCGAAGGCCCGTCGTGCAACCGGGCCGGAGCCATCATCCACGAGGATCACTTCAAGCAGATGATGCGACGTGTTCCGATTCAGGGCACGAAGTGCCCCGAGGGTCAGTACCCGGGCGTCCTTGGCACACATGACAACCGAGACGACTGGCTCGGCCGGTGGTGCGAAGTGAAGCGCTCCCGCGCTACTTTTGCCCACGGCGCAAACCCCGGGCCGATTCGAGCATGCGCCAGCCCCGCGATCCGTAGACCTGATGCAGCGTTTCCTCGGCGTCCATCAGGCGCACGCGCAGATCATGGTTCTCGAAGGTCAGCTCCCGGATGGCCCACTCCAGTGCATGGATTTGCAGCGTGGCCTCCGACGGCACGTCCTCGTCGCCCGTTGGCGGAAGGTGGTGGTCGCGCGCGTCAGTCATGCCGCCCGGCGTCGTTCCAGATCCGCGTCGACCATCATCTGCACCAGCTGCTCAAAGCCCACGGTGGGAACCCACCCCAGCTTGGCCTCGGCCTTCGTACGGTCGCCGATAAGCAGGTCAACCTCAGCGGGGCGCACGAAGCGCTGATCGAGCGTCACGTAGTCGTGCCAGTCCAGCCCCACGTGCGCGAACGCCAGCTCCACCAGGCGCTCCACCGTGTGGGTCTCGCCCGTGGCCACCACGTAGTCGTCCCCCTCGTCCTGCTGCAGCATCATCCACATGGCCTCGACGTAGTCGCCGGCAAAGCCCCAGTCGCGCTTCGCATCGAGGTTGCCCATGGGCAACTCAGTGGCTAGGCCCAGCTTGATACGGGCCACAGCATCAGTGACCTTGCGGGTGACGAACTCCAGGCCACGACGCGGACTCTCGTGGTTGAAGAGGATTCCCGACGAACAGTGCATGTCGTAGCTCTCACGGTAATTCACCGTGATGTAGTGGCCATACGCCTTGGCCACGCCATATGGGCTTCGGGGGTAGAACGGCGTTGCCTCCGACTGCGGCACCTCGAGCACCTTGCCGTACATCTCGCTGGATGACGCCTGGTAGAAGCGAATGGCCGGATTGACCTGGCGAACAGCCTCGAGCAGGCGCGTAACGCCCACTGCGGTGAACTCGGCGGTGAGCACCGGCTGGGTCCACGAGGTGGGCACAAAGCTCTGGGCCGCGAGGTTGTATACCTCCTCGGGCTCGCTCTCCACCAGTGCCTGGGTGAGCGACGACTGATCGAGAAGATCGGCCTGGCAGAAGTGCATCCGGTCGCGCAGGTGCTCGATGCGCTCGTAGTTCTCGGTAGACGACCGACGCACCATGCCCCACACGTCGTAGCCCTTGGAGAGGAGCAGCTCGGCAAGGTAGGAACCGTCCTGCCCAGTGACACCGGTAATCAACGCGCGCTTCGCCATATGGTCTAGCCAATCTCCATGTGGGCGCGATCGCGCCAGTAGTCAAGAGTGTCCGAAATGGACTGCTCAATGGGGATACGGGGCGCCCACCCGAGGTCCTTCAGGGCACGCGGCTCAGCATAGAGATCGGGCTGCTCCCCTTCACGTATCCGCGAGGAGTCGAACACCACCTCAACCGGCACCTTTGCCAGCGATACGGCGATGTCCACGAGCTCGCGGATGGACTCCGATCGGCCCTGCCCAGCGAGATAGGTCTGGCCGGGATCGCCCTTCTCAATGAGCAGTCGATACGCCTGCACCACATCACGCACGTCCAGGAAGTCGCGGCGCGTCTGAAGGTTGCCCAAGCTCAGGTGGCATACCGGATCGCCAGCCATCTCGGCATCGGCGATCTGCTTGCAGATGCTCGGCACCACAAAGCGCGGGTCCTGCCCGGGTCCCAGTTGGTTGAAGGCCCGCAGGCGCAGCACCGCAAGGCCGTGATCGCGGTGGTACTCGCGGCACAGCTCATCGGCCGCCACCTTGCTCTCGGCATACGGGGAGAGAGGATTGAGCGGAGTGTCTTCGGTAACTGGCAGGTCTTCGAGCGCCACCCGGCCGTACTCCTCACCGGAAAGCGCAATAACCATGCGGGCGTCGGGCGCAGAGCGGCGCATACCCTCAAGCACTCCGCGCGTGCCCTCAACGTTCACCTTCCACGTGCCCTCGGGGTCACCGAATGACTGGCCGACAGATGCCGCACCGGCCAGATGGAAGATGGCGTCGGGGGCCTCCTCGGCAATCAGGGTCGCCATACCATCGGCATCGGTGATCTCCACCGGTGTACCGGTTGTACCGGCGGGTGGCGTCTCATCAATGAAGGTGAGCAGGGTGCCGTGGACATCCCAGCCGTCGGCGAGGAGCGATGCCACGAGGTGGCCTCCAACGAAGCCTGTCATTCCGGTGATGAGCGCGCGCACGAAGACGCAGGGTACTCGCCGCTAACGTGCGGCGTGTGCGACGCATCGTCCTAGCCACCATCGCCTCGGCCACCCTCCTCATCGCAGTTGCGACCGGGGCGGCATCGCCGCGGGCTGTGGTCGCCGACTACTTCAAGGACGGCGCGATCGACAACGTGTATTCGATCGACGACTTGCGTGGCGCATTGGTATTTGCCGAGCGCCACGCAAGTACGGCACCCCAGTACTCAGCGTTCGCCGACGCCGTGAACCAGGCAATTACCGAC
This sequence comes from Actinomycetota bacterium, assembly GCA_947475125.1. Lineage (GTDB taxonomy): Bacteria > Actinomycetota > Thermoleophilia > Miltoncostaeales > Miltoncostaeaceae > SYFI01. The sequence continues at coordinate 3,776 of CANJMX010000009.1, read as the reverse complement.
AATCTCGTGGGGTCGGGTGCGGCGGCGCAGCAGCAGCTCACCACGCCACGTAACCGCGCCGAGGTGACGCCGCCCCCCGAGCCCGTACCAGCCCCGATCCCGTCCAACCTTCCGGCGCCACCTCAGGGGAGCCCGGCTGACTCCATCCCCTGGGTGGTCCCCACCATGGCGATCATCGCCGCCATCCTCATCCTGGCCGGGATCGCATCATCCATCTGGCGACGGGTACGCCGATAACCTGTCCGGGTACCCCGACGCAGGAGCACTGATGGCAGAGGCTAGGTTCAAGGGAACCGACGACTACATCGCATCACCCGACCTGCAGGCCGCGGTGAACGTTGCCGTGGCACTGGAGCGCCCGCTCCTGGTGCGTGGCGAGCCCGGCACCGGCAAGACACTCCTCGCCGAGGCCGTTGCCGAGGCACTCGGCATGCCCCTCATCACTTGGCCGGTCAAAAGCACCACCCGTGCGCAAGATGGCCTGTACGTGTACGACACCGTGCAGCGCCTGTACGACAGCCAGTTCGGCGAGGGCGACCCGGCTGACGTGGCCAAGTACATCCGCCTGGGTCAGCTGGGTGAGTCGTTCGCCGCACCCGAGCGCGTGGTACTGGTGATCGACGAGGTGGACAAGGCCGATCTGGAGTTCCCCAACGATCTGCTGTGGGAACTCGACCGCATGTCGTTTCAGATCCCCGAAACCGGCGCGACGGTGTCGGCAGTGCAGCGACCGGTCGTGATCATCACCAGCAACGCCGAGAAGGAGTTGCCGGACGCCTTTCTTCGCCGCTGCGTATTCCACTACATCGCATTCCCGGACCACGCACAGATGGAGCGCATCGTGCGGGTGCACCACCCGGGCCTCGACGAGCGCCTGATCCAGGCGGCCATGGAGGGCTTCTACCTGCTGCGCGAGATGGACGGGCTGCAGAAGCGCCCAAGCACCTCAGAACTTGTGGACTGGGTGCAGGCGCTGGCAGTTGCTGGCGTTGACCCGGCCAAGATCGTGGATGAGCTGCCCTTTATGGGGGTGGTGCTGAAGAAGCAGACCGACCTCGACATCGCGCGCAGGCACATGAGCATCCGTGCGCGGCGAGCGGCGATGAAGGATGGCCGTTGAGCACGGCCCACATACGGGGTTGGCTCACTCGGCCGCTTTCTAATCGAGGAGCGTGGACCGGGTTCGGGGTCGCGGCCGTCGTCGCAGCAATCGTGATCTTCCGCCAATACCGGGGCCTCACGTTCTTCTATGACGAATGGAACTTCATCCAGGACCGGCGTGGGTGGGGGCCCGGCTCCTTCCTCGCGGCCCACAACGAGCACTTCGTCGCATTCCCGGTGTTCCTCTTTAAAGCGTGGTTCGCACTGTTCGGCCTTGGGTCGTATTGGCCGTACGCCGTGCTTGCCGTTCTCTGCCACCTGCTCTGCGTTGGCATGCTGTTCGTTCTGGTTCGAAGTTGGTCAAGCAACGAGCTGGCACTGGGCTCGGCAATTGCCCTCATGTTCCTCGGCTCGGCATTTGAAGTGCTGATGTGGCCCTTCGAGATCGAGATCTCCCTGTGCCTCGCTCTCGGCTTAGGTGCGCTACTCCTTCTGCAGCGCCAATCGCGGCGGTCAGACGTCTGGGCGGGCGTGCTCCTCATCTTTGCAATCGCGTCATCAACCTTGGCGATCCCACTCATCGTGGCAGCGCTTGTGCTGATCCTGATGCAGAGGTTTGACTGGCGGCGACTGTTGGTCGTCGTAGTGCCAATTGCGCTCTACGGCGCGTGGTACCTGAAGTACGGAGACTCAACCGCACAGCTGGGGAACGCCCGATACATCCCGGAATACGGCGCGAAGCAGGCCGCTGCAACCTTGCATGCGCTGCTGGGGCTCCCGCCCGAATTTGGCTCGGCGCTCGCTGTCGCCGCTCTCGTGGTCGTCATTGTCGCCCTCGTAAAGCGATGGGGGACCCGGATGCACCTCGTGCCTGTCCTCGTCGCCCTCGTCGTGATGTGGACCTTCCTCGCGCTCTCGCGCTACGGAATCGCGCCTCCTGACTCGAGCCGCTACCTATACCCGGCTGCAATCCTGATGGTCGTCGCGGCCGCGGTCATCATCGGCCGTCAGGCGATCACCTCCATCACGGGTCGGCTCGTGATCGTAGTTGCGCTTCTGATGTCGCTACCCACGAACATCAGTGAGCTCGCAAAGGGAGCAGCCGGGTGGCGAGGGGGCAGCGAAGAGGTGCGTGCGTCACTTGGTGCGCTCACCGAGGTACGGCCACTCGTTCCGGGGTCGTTCAACCCACAGGGTCATTGGGCCCCCCAGATTCAGGCTGGCAAGTTCTTTGCTGCCGCAGATCAATACGGATCAACTGCATTCGGCCCGGCCGAAATCACAACGGCATCTGATGCAGCACGCGCTGGCGCAGACACCGTGCTGCTCACTGCCGGCGCCCTTTCGGTGCAACCCGGGTCGCCGGCAGTCAGTGGTATCCCACCCTCCATCACCTCGGTGGCTGACGGCATCAGCTCACCTGGCGACGCCGGCTGCGTTCGTATCTCCGCATCGCCGGGCAAGGCGGCCGTCGCGGTCTTACCTGTTCCGACGACCGGACTCGTGGTGACGGCGCTCCGAGCAGACGCCCCCATTCGGGTCGCCCGCTACTCAGTTCTGGGCCCAGGCGAGCCGGTTGCCACAGCGACGCCGGGTGGAGCCAGTCAAGTCGTCCGTCCCACGATCGCGCTCGTTCCTCCGCCATGGCGGGTGCAGGTGGCAACTGGCGGAGTCGCAACTCTCTGCCGGGTGAAGTAGGGCCGGGTGTTTGAGGGCCTCTTCACCGCGCTTCGCGACGAGGGGGTGCCAGTGGCACTCGACGAGTGGCTCATGCTGCACGACGCCCTCGACCGCGACCTGCACCAGAGCACCCTCTCGGGCTTCTACCTCACGGCCCGCAGCCTGCTGGTGAAGGACGAGAGCAACTACGACGGCTTCGACATCGCTTTCGCCCGCTACTTCAGCGGCATCGAGCCCGCCACGGGTTCCGTGGACGACCGTGTGTGGAAGTGGCTGCACGAGAACCCCAAGATGCTGCAGCTCACCGACGAGCAGCGCGTGCGTCTGGACGAGATGCGCGATGACATGAACCTGAGCGAGTTACTCGAGAAACTCCAGGAGAAGCTCGACAAGCAGCAGGAGGAGCACCACGGCGGCAGCGAGCACATCGGCACCGGTGGCACCTCCGCATTTGGTCACTCCGGTTACCACCCCGGCGGAATCCGCATCGGCGGTGAGGGCCGCTGGAAGAGCGCCATCCAGACCGCCGGCGACCGCCAGTGGCGCGACCTCCGCACCGACACCGAGATCGGTGTGCGCGACTTCGGCGTGGCGCTCCGACGGCTTCGGCACCTGTCCACGCGCCTCGATGGGCCGGCGACTGAGTTTGATATCGACGACACCATCAAGCAGACCGCCGCCCACGCCGGGCAGCTGCGGCTGTCATTCCGCCGCCCTCGGCGCAACACCGTGCGCGTGTTGTTGATGCTCGACATCGGCGGATCGATGGATGATCACATCCTGCTGCTCGACCGCCTCTTTACCGCGGTGCACCAGGCAGGGCACTTCCGCGACCTCAAGGTGCGGTTCTTCCACAACTGCGTGTACGACCGCGTGTACCTCACGCCCGACATGCAGCCATCGCGCTCGGAGTCGACACTGCACCTGCTTGCGCAGACCGACCCCGACTACAAGCTGGTGATGGTGGGTGATGCCTGCATGGCGCCCACCGAACT
>CANJMX010000008.1 GCA_947475125.1 Actinomycetota bacterium | reverse complement strand
TCCTCATGTGAGGGTTGAGGGTTTGGGGATCCGGATGATCATGAATCGATTGACCGACCGGGAGTGAAAATGGGAGCCACCGCCAGGAGGCAGACCGATCTGGACCAGCAGGGCTACGTCGACGTGGTCGACGAGGGCCTTGTCCGCCGCGCGCGCGGAGGGGACCAGCAGGCCATGGACCAGATCATCTCCCGCTACCGCGGATTCGTGCGCCTGAAGGCCAGCGCGTACTTCCTCGCCGGCGGCGACTCCGAGGACCTCATCCAGGAGGGACTCATCGGTCTCTTCAAGGCGGTGCGTGATTATCGCCCCGAGCGTGAGGCGAGTTTCCGATCGTTCGCTGAGCTGTGCGTCACCCGCCAGATCATCACGGCGATCAAGACCGCTGCCCGCAACAAGCACTCGCCGCTGAACACCTACGTCTCGTTCAGCAACACCCGCGCGGGCTCCGAGCAGGAGACCACGCTGGCCGACGTGCTGCCCGACGATCCGGTAACCGATCCGATCAACCAGGCAATCTCCACCGAAGAGCTCACAAGCCTCATCGAGTGCCTCGGCCGGGTTTTGAGCCCGCTTGAGCGCGAGGTGCTGGCGATGTATCTCGAGGGTCGCTCGTATGAAGAGGTGGCCGAGCGCCTGGAGTGCAATCCCAAGAGTGTGGACAACGCACTTCAGCGGGTGAAGCGCAAGGTGGAGACGCATCTCGGCGAGCGTTCGGTTCTGGACCTCTAAACCGATGGTTGAGGGTCACCCTCAGCCTCGACCCGAGGTTGAGGGTGTGACGCCATGACGATGGGTGTGGCGCCCCGGGGGTCTGACGGGTAGCGTGCGGGACGCATTGTCCACGCCTCCTGAGGAATCCCGATGAGCTCACCCATTCTGGTCGGCTACGAGCGTAGCGAGTCGGCCGACCGCGCCCTCGCCCGCGCAATCGCTCTGGCCCATGAGCGCCACGCGTCGCTGCTGGTGCTCGCAGTCCACGAGGCGGCGCTTGATCCAACAGGGCCTCGGGCCTTCGGCACCATGGGCGACGGCAGCCCCATGGTTGGCCCGTTCCCCGAGCTCCCCGACATGCACGAGGTGCTGGGTGAGGCGCGCGAGAAGGTAAATGCCGCTGGCGTGAAGAAGGCCACCTACGCCTGGGCCATCGGTGAGCCCGGCAGCCTGATCGTGGAGACCGGCAAGGACCACCACTGCCAGTTGATCGTGGTCGGACAGGGTCACCACTCATTTCTGGGCCGGGCATTCGGCGCCGACACGGCTGCCGAGGTTGAGAAGCACGCCGGCATCCCCGTTGAGGTTGTCGACTAGCCCCACCCGCCGGAGTAGCTCAGATGGCCAGAGCACCTGTCTTGTAAACAGGGGGTCCCGGGTTCGAATCCCGGCTTCGGCTTCGGGTACTGCGCCGCACGTGGGGGTCTAGCGGACGGCGTATTGCACAACGCGCCCGATGGGCTGGGTGCCCAGATCGGTGGCGTTGAACGGGTTCCAGCGCGTGGTGTAGACGGTCGATGCCGTGAGGGATGTCCCCCAGAGGATGTCCGTGCGGCTCACGACCGTCGCGACCGTTCGTTGGTCGCCACCCCCCAGCGCGGCCACCACGACCTTCGACCTCGCCGCGACCTCGCCGTTCTGGCTGATCCACGCGATGCGGTTTCCGTACACCGAGGGGGTGATGAGAATCGTCCCGGGCGTGGACGTGGCAATTGACCGCTGGCTTCCCCGTGAGAGGTTTCTCACCCAGATTGACGATCCGCTACCGGCATTTCGTGCCCATGCCAGGGCCGTCGGGCTGAGCGATGGACCACTGATGTCGTATGTGGCGGGCACCGTGGTGACGCGGGTTCTGGTGCCGGTGTTGAGATCGGTCAGGTACAGCGCCTGGCGGCTGCCCTCGGGGACGACGTACGCCAGCCGCGAGCCAGAGAGGGAGGGGCGGATGGCCCCTTCGATGATCGGGGAGATGGGCAGGGGGTACGTGGGGAGTGCATCCGGGGCGTCGGGTGGAACGGCCGTCCATGTGGTCCAGTCGACGACCGCGACTCCACCAACCGCTCCGCACGGCGGCGCATCTGCCACGCACACCACGGCAACGCGGTTTCCGGACACCGACGGCGAGGATGCGCCCGCGATCGTGGCCGTGATGCCTGCGCCAGTCACGATGACCGCCTGTGTGCCGTCACCGCCCCCCTGGGTAACGGCAAGCGTGGTGCCGTCGGCAGAGGGCAGGTACGTGCCGATGGGGCCCACGCCATCGGCACCGAGCGCCGGCGAGGCGCCGAATGCGAGAACGCCGACGGCCAGGAGAACCAGTCCGTTGACCCTCCGGACAACCGGCATGGCGACGCCGATGCCAATTGCGCCGGCCGCGTAGCTCTCTGCCAGACGGGGCGGGATGATGACCATCAGCACGCGCCCGAGGCCGAAGAGCGCGAAGCACGCTGCCCCCGTCATGGGATTGCCGATGGCGATGCACGCGCCGGCCACGACCCAGAAGGTTGACACCACCTGAAACGTGAGGACGCCAAGGCCCAGAATGATGCCGTAGGCCGGTGCCCAGACGACAAGCGGCAACTCGCGGCGCCACGACTCGGGCACCTGCCCGCGTCGCTGGGGGAGTGGAATGCGCATGATGCCGAGGTCGCGCATGGCCCCGACCAGGGCCAGCACGGCCAGAAGCGAGAGCGTCAGTGACGATGGAAGCCCGGCTCCGACGAGTCCGAGCACCCAGCCGAGGGCGGCTGACGCGCCGATTGCGCCGACGGCGAATAGGGCCACCCCGAGGTTGCGGCGACCCCGCCCACCGCACAGGTACGGCGTGAAGGTCTCGATCATCGCGAAGCCGCATGGCGACCATGCACCGGACACGCCCGCCACAAGCGCGGCAAGCGCGACGCCGATGATCAGCACGACGTTCAGCATGGGACCCCTGTCTCGGTGTAGATGAAGCAGAACACGGTGCGGCCGGGCTTGCAGTAGCCCCTGAGGCCGGCGTCTCCGTTGATGCGCGTTGACTTGGTGCTGCAGCAGTCGGAAATGCGCCGCACCTGTCCGTCGCAGCACCGGTACCACGAGCCCTGCATCGCGGCGTTCAGGCCGTACTTGGAGACCGCCCATCCCTCGCACAGACGAGTGCGCGGCGCGCGTGGAAGCGGCAGCCCATCTGGCGTGCGAAGGACAGTGCCCTTGCTGTCAACCACCTGCCCCGTGGCATTGACGCGACGTCCGAGGTTGTCGATGGGGGCACCCGATTCAACATCCACTGGGTACCCGTGTGCATCGGTGCGCGGGGCCGTTCCGGGCCCCGGGCACGCGCCGGTCGTCCAGTAATGGCCGCAGAAGCCGTACCAGGTACCCACAGGGTTGGTTCCCGGCGTCGGCGTTGCCTCAGCAGACGAGACCGGGGCGTCTGCCACAAGGGGGAGTCCGACGAGGGCCAGGGCGAAGCCGCCCACCCGGGCGATGAAGGAACGCCGCGTAGTTGACGATGCCATCGTGTGGGAAAGGCCCTCGCCGATGTCGGACAGGGGGTCACGGGACATACTGCGCGCGCTCCAACCCGACGCCGATGAGCTCTTCAACCTGCTCGAGGGTGTTGACGAGGCCCTTGGCGACGACCACGCCGTCGACGGTATGGACGATGTAGGGGGTGCCGGGCACGCCGAAGCGGTTGAACACGTCGGGCTCGGTGTCCTCGTTCACGCCCCTGATGGCCTGCCCATCGCGCCCGAGTGCGCGGAGGCCGGGCTCCAGTTCCCGGCACAGCCGGCAGCGGTCCGAGCCGAAGGCGATGACCTCTGAGCCAATACCCAGGACCCCATCAATCGCCGGGGCGCGCTGCCCGAAGGGTGGCCCCTCCTCGGCGATCTCAAGCGCACTGCGCGGGCCGAGGCGGCGCTCAAGCACGCCCACCTGGCGGTACAGGGCAAGCACGAGCAGCAGCAGACCACCCACGCAGATCGCGAGGACCCCGAGGGCCATGGACACCGCGACGTCACGGGACACAGCGGGGTCCACCTCAAGCGCCACCAGAACGCCCGCCACTGCGATGGCCATCGCCCGTAGGCACAGCAACCATGCGGGCCGCTCGGCGTCGCCCCCGAAACAGTTGCAGCGCATCCGGTTGGCGCCACGGGCCCAGCGGGCCGCCAGTACGACGGTGAAGATGCCACCGAGAGCCGCGGCACAGGCCCCCCCGACCACTGCGGTGGCAGGTACCAGCACGAGTGTGGCAATGGCGAATTCGATGAGCGCCAGCGTTGGTGACGACGCCCGTGCAAGCCATCGTGGCGTGCGCGGCCCGTCAAGTACTGGGGCGGCACCGGGTTGGATCTTCGTGGTCGCCGCCCATGCGAGCACCACCGCGATCATCACGCGCAGCGCGACGTCAATCACGGTGAGACCGTCCTTGGAGTCGGCAGTGTGCGTTCATCATCGTCGGGCGCAGCAGATTGGAGGAGGCGTTCGTCTACTGACGGGGCATGCGGTGTGCACGCGGCCCACGTCGGTTCCGCACGCGTTTCCGGGGGAAACCCTACACAGGCTGGGGCAGCCGGAATCGACGATTGCGGTCACGCCCCGGGCGGTGAATCGGAGAGCCGCGCGAAGATGATCGTCATCACGCCCCCTCTGCCCGGCGCGTTACCGGCCGTGGCCGTGGCGCCATGCATCTCCGAGACCTGGCGCATGATTGAGCGCCCCAGCCCTGGGCCATCGGTGGGCCCGGGAGCCCGATCGTGGAGACCGGCACGGACCAGCACTGTCAGATGATCGTGGTCGGGTAGGGGCACCACGTATTCCAGGGCCGGGCATTCGGCGCCGACGCGGGCGCGAAGGTCGAGACGCACGCAGGCATCCCCGTTGAGGTTGCCGACGAGCCCTGCCCGCCGGAGAAACCGGGTGGGAGGTGGAATGGATTCAGTTCCTGACCGAGTCGTTGCGCAATAGGGGCATGGGTGCGAAACTTTGCTTTATGACCCATTTCACCCGGCGCCAGTTGTTGGGGAGGGCTGCCATCGCTGCCGGCGCTACGGCGGCCATGGGCACTTCCGGTGCCGCCCTGGGAGCCGCACCGGGCGGAGGCACGCCGGACCTTCCCGACCCTTGGCAGATGTTCAGGTGCGATTCGTGGAACGACTCCACGCTCTTCACCTTCGGCAGCGCCGCGTCGGGGGCCGCTGAGCTCGGTGAGGTGATGCAGTTGGTGCGCGTGGTGCGTGAGCGCACCGGCGACCCGGTCAACCCCACCCGGGGCGACTTCACCGTTCTCGTGCACGAGTGGCAGCGCCTTGCGGCGCGCTTGGAGCGGCGCGCGGCTGAGGCCCAGGCTGCGGGCAATCTGGTGAGTGCCCGGCAGCAGTGGCTACGCGCCTCCACCTATCAGGCACAGGCGCTCTTCTTCGTGCTGGGCACGTCACGCCCGAGCCGCGAAGCGGCCATCTTCCAGTCATGCGAGCAGGACTGGCTGAATGGCATCGCGCTGTGGGACGTCCCGGTCGTGCAGGTGGGCATCCCCTACCAGGGCGTCACCATGCCCGCCTATCTGTTCCGACCTGCGGATGACGGGCGCGCCCGTCCGACGGTGATCATCTGCAATGGGAGCGACGGGCAGAATGTCGATCTGCTGGCCGAGGGCATCACGGCAGCGCTTGACCGCGGATACAACGCGATTACGTTCGAGGCACCTGGTCAGATGTCGTTGCTGTTCGTGCAGCAGCAGCCCATGCAGGCCGACTGGAGCGGCATCATCGATGCAGTTGTCGCGTGGCTGAGCCCTCGGTCCGATGTGGACGCCTCAAGGATCGCCGCGGTCGGTATCAGCCTGCTGGGGATGGTGTTGTCGAGCGCCGCCGCCGGGTCCACCGGGCTCGCCGCATGCGTGCTGGAGCCGGGCGCGTATTCGCTTCCGCAGGTGTGGGGCGATAAGCAGTCCCTCACGGCCGTCCGCGAGACAGCCGATGCCCCGGCGTCAGTGCAGAGAAAGGTGGCGGCCGAGGTGAATGCGGGAATGGCCAGCGCCTGGAAGCACATGACCGCTCTGGAGCGGTTCACGCTGTCCAAGCGGAGTGAGCTCTACACGCCCAATGCCCTCCAATGCGGTCGCAGGGGAGTTCCTCCCAGCGACTACTACGGGCTTGGCAAGGCCATTCTCGCGTTTCAGTATCAGGACGATCTCCCCCGAATCCGTATTCCGATGTACATCTGCGACAACCAGCTCGATGAGTTCTTCGGGCCACAGGCGCGCAGGATCCCGGGCATGCTCACCGGATTGAACGCCGACCAGAAGTTCCTGCGCTCGCTCACGGTGCAGACAGGGACGCAGTTCCACGATCAGCCCCTGGGGCCGCAGGCCTCTCAGGAGTTCATCTTCGACTGGCTCGACGCCGTCCTCGCAACCTAGTTGTCGTCGAACTCCGGGAGGGGTGGGAAGACAACGGTCATCACCGCGCCACCCCCGTCGGCATTGCCAGCGGAGACCGCTGCGCCGTGGATGTCGGCGACTTGGCGCACGATCGAGAGCCCGAGGCCTGAGCCAGGCATTCCGCGGGCGGCGGGCGACCGGTAGAAGCGGTCGAATACATGGGGCAGGTCGTCGGTGGCAAAGCCCGGCCCGTGATCGCGCACGGTCAGCGTGCGGTCGTGGAGGCGCACCTCGATGGGGCGGTCCGCCGGGGTCCATTTCACCGCGTTGTCCAGCAGATTGGCCACCAGACGCGCTAACCGCTCGGGGACGCCGTCGACCACTGTCTCCGAGAGGTCCTGCAGCACTGTGATGCCGGGGGTAAGGCGCCGGGTGCGCTCGACCGATGCCGCAACGAGATCATCCAGACGCACGTCCTGAACCTCTTCGGGCATGTTGGCGTTCTCCCCGGCATGCACGATGTCCGTGACCAGCGCGGTCAGTTCATCCGTCTGCTGCACGACATCGCGCAGAAGGGCATCGTGCTCCTCGGGCGGCAGCGATCCAGCCTGCTGCAGCACCTCGATATTTGCCCGGAGTGATGCGAGCGGGGTGCGCAGCTCATGGGAGGCATCCGCCACGAGACGCCGCTGCGCGTCAGCCGACGTCTCGAGCTGGTCGAGAGTGGCGTTGAACACGCGCGCGAGGCGCCCGATCTCATCATCGCCACCCTCTGTGAGCCGGCGCGAAAGATCACCGGCATCCGCCAGGTCCTCGGTCTCGTCCGTGAACATCGCGACCGGTCTGAGCGCGCGGCCCGAGATGAACCAGCCGAGTCCAGCGCCGAGTGCGATGCCCGCTCCCGCGACGACGAGCAGGATGATGCCGAGGCCCGAGAGCACAGAGCGCACTTCGTCAACAGGGCGTACAACCTCATACGCGGCCCCGGTGCCGTCGGCCAGCACCGGCCCGAGCCGGGCCGTGAGACCCCGGACGGGTACGCCGTTGATCATCGCGTCCCAGAAGTAGTCAGGCTCGGTGCCTGCGGCGACGGCCTTGTCGCGGGCGGTTACTGGGATGTCGCCAGGCGCCGGTGACGGGCCGTTGAGGACTCCGGACGGAGTGATCACCTGCGACGCGAATTGGGGTCCACCGAAGCGGTCGCCCCGCCGAAAGGGGCCGCGCGGCATTCGCTGCGCCCGGCCGTCATGGATGACCTGCTCCACCTGTTGTTGCAGGCTCTGGTCGACATCACCCAGGAGGCGCGTGCGCGTGACCAAGAACGCCGACAGCGATGCGGCGATGACCGTCACTGCAACGGCGACCGCAGCCCCGACGGCGAGGCGGGTGCGAAGAGTCATGGCTCCCGCAGCACGTAGCCGACGCCGCGGATTGTGTGGATAAGGCGCGACCCGTCGCCGTCCTCGATCTTGCGTCGGAGGTATCCGATGTACACGCCCAGCGAGTTGGATGCCGGACCGAAGTCGTATCCCCACACCCGCTCATGGATGACCGATCGCGTGAGCACGACGCGCGGGTTGCGCATGAGCAGCTCGAGAAGCAGAAACTCGGTTCGGGTGAGATCGATGGGTCGTCCGGCCCGCTCGGCCATGTGTCCCGCGAGGTCGAGTGTGAGGTCGTCGAACCTGAGCACGGTGGCATCGTCGGATCCGCCGTTGCCTGTGCGCCGCAGGAGCGCACGCAGCCGTGCCAGAAGCTCCTGAAGGGCGAAGGGCTTGACCATGTAGTCGTCGGCCCCGGCATCGAGACCGGCCACCCTGTCGCCCACCGCATCGCGCGCAGTGAGCATGAGTACCGGCGTGTGATCGCCAGCGGCCCGCAGGCGCCTGCACACCTCAATGCCATCCACCCCGGGCATCAGGATGTCGAGCACGATGGCGTCGGGTGCCCGCTCGGCCAGCGATGCAAGGGCCTCCTCGCCATCCGCTGCCAGCTCCACCTCATAGCCGGAGAGAGTGAGCGCGCGCCGTACTGCCGTGCGTACGGCCTCTTCGTCGTCAACAACCAGAACTCTCATGGGGACGAGTGTGGCGTAATGAGCGGGTGAGGCGCCGCGAGGCCGGCGGGTGTGCCTGGCCCCGCGACTGGCGGTCCCGCCTTCCCCGGCGTGATCACCGGCAGGGCACCGGCTGGCGCCTGACGGTGATCACCGAGGTTGCTCATGGTGCGTCAGCCGTTCGATCCCGTGGTGGATGTACCGGGTGCCGCGTCTGCTGCTGGCGGCGCATTCATGCCGGGCGGCGGGCCATCCGGACCACCCGGCCCGCGGTGCCCACCAGGGCCACCGTGGCCCTTGCCATCCACGATGTCGCCGGCGATCTGGGCGAGATCGGAACTGGTGAGTGCCTGTGCGCCCTGCGGCGGAGCATCCTTCTTGAGCGCGGCGCCCACAGATGCGATCAGGTCAGCCCTGCTCACGCCCTTCGCCTTCGCGATGTCGGCGGGGGTCTTGCCGGCCTCGCGCGCCGCCTGCAGCTCGGCGTCGGTCACGCCGAGGGTCTTTGCGATCGCTGCGTGCACCGCCTCATGGTTCGCGCCGTGCCGTCCCATGTGGGGAGCGCCGTGATTGCCATCGGGGCCACCCATACGCGGCAACTGTCCCGCGTCGCCAGCACGTGCCAGCATTTCGTCGGCCTGTGCCTGCGTGATGCGGCCGGACGCGACGCCCTTGTCGAGTCGGGCCTTCATGACGTCCTTGAATGCGGCCGTGACCTGCGTCGCTGAGATCTGCGCGCCCGACTCCTTTGAGAGGGCGGTCGCGAAACTCGTGGCGGGATCGTCCCGCCCACCGGTGGCGGCGAAGGCCCCGGCGATTCCACCCCCTGCGAGCACGCCGATTGCTGCGAGGCCGGCGATGCGCTTTGTTCTGGTCTTCACGTCTGTCCTCCGGTGTTCACGGGGGTTTACGGACCACGGGCGTGATCCGCGCATCCCCATGATGCATTCGCAATGTCAGGGCACGGCAAGAGAAACCGAAGAACCACTGAAGAATGCGGCTCAGTCGTCGAGCAGTGCCCGGAGCCCCTCAAGGGCCTCGCGCTGGCGATCGGCCAGGCGGTCCTCCATATCGATGGAGGGGTCCTCATGCACGGCCCGGGTGCGCCAGGTGATGCGCGACCCGCCGCCCTGGGCATCTACCCGGAACGAGGCCTCGTGCTCTGCCAGTGGGAGTCCCGCCGTGACGGTGTACGAGTACGACATATCGTCGTCGTCGCGGGAGAGCATGTCCTCCACCACAACCGCCCCATCAGCGCGCTCGAGTGTGCGGGTATTGCCCTCAAGGGTGCACGACGTGTAGAGCGGGTACCAACGGGTGACACCGCACGGGTCGCCCACCACGGCCCACGCCTCGGCGGGTGATGCCTGCACGTCCAGCACGACCTCAAATTCAGAACCCATGGGAGTCTCCTTCGCGAGTGGCGTCGGCCAGCGAACTGGCGTTCATGGGACATGCCGCGGATCGGACCGCGGCAGTGGGCGTTGATGCGCTGCGCATACGTAACGGGATTGCCGAAAGCGATCGGATCGGCGTCACAGGGGGGTCCCTGCTGCGGCAGGGGAGTCGGTGAGGGGCGCGCTTGGCAGGCGTCGGGTCAGCAAGAGGCCGAAGAGACCGACGATGGCAACGATGGCAAGGGCGGCTCGCAGCGACTGCAGCTTGGCATCGGAGTACGCGGTGACCACGGCATCAACCTCATCTGGCGGCAGGCCGGCGTTGGTAGCGGCCGTCTGCACATCTGATGCCGGTACCACGGCGATGCCGCTCGCGGTGGCCGCTGCCGCCTGCTGGGTGAGTTGCTGGTTAACTGCTGGTTGGTTGGACAGCTGGGTCTGGAAGGTGGCGGCGAGACCAATGAACAGCACCGTGCCCGCCAGCGCGGTACCCAGCGACATGCCCAGATTCTGCATCGTGCCCTGCAGGCCACCCACCTCGCTGCTACGCGTGATGTCGGCGGCCGACAGGTTGACGTTTCCCAGTTGCGAGAAGGCGAGCCCGAGTCCCGCACCGAGGATGGTCATGGCGATGGCAAAGCGGGGTCCGGTGAGCTCGGGGCCGATGCTGGTCATGAGCAGGGCGACGCCGATGACACCGAGAGCCAGACCCACCTGCACGAGCGTGCGGGGAGAGATGCGTGCCGACAGGCGCGAGCCCACAAGCGCCAGGACGAACAATGCGAGTGACATGGGGAGGATGCGCAGGCCGGAACCCAGTGCATCGAGCCCCAGCACGGTCTGAAGGTAGAGCGGCAGGATGAAGAAGGAACCCGCGACGATGAAGTACATGACCATGGTGGATCCGAGCCCCGCGCGCAGCACCGGGATCTTGAGGAGGTCTGTGCCGAGAAGCGGGGTACGTCCTTTGGCAGTGACGTGGGCTTCCCATCGCATGAATGCCCAGCCGACGAAGAGGCCCACCATCACGATGGGGATGACGGGCGAGAAGCCGGCGATCGTGAACGGCGGGTCGATGGGCTGGATCAGTCCCCATGAACTGGCGCCCACCAGGGCGAGCACCACCAGGCCCATTGCCAGCGCTGAGAGCGCAACTCCAACCAGGTCGAACCGGCTCTTCGCCGGGCGGCGGGCGCCGTCGCCGATCTGTCGCACCAGCGGGAGGATCGCCACGAGAATGATGATGGTCTCGGCGGCAAACACCCAGCGCCACGAGAAGTACGTGGTAACCCAGCCGCCGATGAGTGGACCGGCGGCTGCGGCAGCCCCGGCGATACCGCCCAGGATGCCGTAGGCGATGGCGCGATCACGGCCTTGATAGTTGGCGGCGGCCAGTGCGGCGATGGCCGGGATCACCAGCACGGCGCCAAGGCCCTCAATCACCGACCAGCCGATGAACAGCATGGTGAACCCAGGGGCGATGGAGGTGAGAAATGACCCCACGGCGTAGATGCAGAGGCCGATGACAAAGGTTCGCCTGCGGCCTAACCGGTCGCCGATCGCAGCGCCGGTGAGCATGAACGCCGCCATGGTCAGCGCGAACGTGGCGATGGCCAACTGCATGGCCTGCACCGTGGTGTCGAGGTCGCGCACCACCGTGGTGATCGACACGTTCATGACGGTGCCGTCGAGCACCATGATGAACTGGGCCAACCCCAGAATGATGATTGCCGACCACTTGCGCACGGTCTGACCCTAGCCGGGTCTCTGGCCGAACGCCGCTACGGGGCGGTGACGGTGCGACCGTGCAGGCGGCGGTCGCGCGCACGGGACAGCGCGGGGCGTGCGGAGAGGGCCGTGATGGCCAGCATCAGCGCCACGATGGCGTAGGCACCACGCGGACCCACCCACTCTGCGGCGAAGCCACCGAGCGATGCTCCCACGGCGAGGCCAGCCATTACCAGCGTGCGGCCGGCGACCCCTGCCAGGGCCTGCATCGACTGCGGCACGCGTCGTGCGCGGGCGCCGATGAGCGTCGCGGAGCACAGCGCATTGGCGAGCATGAGCGGCGCATAGACGAGCGCGGTGCCGAGCACGCCGGGCACAATCGCCATGGCGACGGCAGGTATGACGTAGATGGCGCAGGCGAGCACCACGATGGTCTCATCGGCATGCCGTCGGTCGAGCCTGGTGATGATGGGCGTCGCCAGCATCATGCAGGCAACACCGGCCCCGAGCACGGCGGCAAGTGCGGCCCCGGACATATGGAGATCGTTGCGCAGGAGCGGCACCGCCAGGCTGATGGCGGCACCGGACGCCACGCTCCACGCGATCGCGGTGACCGTGAGCGCACGAAGGTCGCGCGACAGGAAGAGGAACGTCAGGCCGCGGCGGATGGGGAGCCTCGGTGCGTCGGACCGCACGCGCTCGTCGAACCGGGCCGATGCCGACGTGGCACCGATGACGGCGATGGCGAGCGCACCGGCGACCATCCAGACGGCGTCGCTGGCGCCGAGCACCAGCGCGAGCCCGGCAATCGCGGGACCGCCGAAGTACCCGAGGTTGAACGCCTGGGCCAGGGCGGCCTGTGCGGGCATGATCTCGTAGCGGTCCGTCATGGTGGACAGTGCGCCGAACATGGAGGCATCCACGAATACACGTACGGATCCGATGAGGAAGGCGCCGGCGTAGAGCGCCCAGATTCCCGGCTGGCCCACCGACAGCGCAATGGCCAGGCCGGCTGCCATGACGATCCCCGACCCGAGGGCAACGGCGAGCAGCGGGCGCCGTGGAAGGCGGTCACCGGCAATTCCAGCCGGTACGGCCAGCAGAAGGAATGGCACGAAGGTGATGCCAAACCCGATGGTGGCCTGTGAGAGCGATCCACCACTCTCGAGGATGAGCCACGGAATGATGACCGTCATCATTCCCTGCGCGAGCGCGTGAGCGGCCTGCGTGAGCAGGAGCGCGCGCCCGTCACGGGTGCGCAGAAGTGGGTTTCGCTGGTCGTTTCGCATGCATGAACGACGGTAGGTCCACATCACGGGCGCGTCAATAAGTTCCGAGTCGCACGAAGTCGGCGTGTATTCGCCGGTCTATCGGCATGCCGGACCCACCGACGTTCCGCTCAGGCAAACGCATGTGGCAGTTCGCAACGAACGTCACGACCTGCCCAAAAACGTGTTACGCCAATCGTGAAGAAGCTGTGAGGATCAGCGCGTTTCGGGGTCTGAGGGGGGCCTGCGGACACCGGAGACGGCGGTGGAGGCCGCCGCACCCAACGCCGCTGTGGCGCTCGGGCTGGGCGGACGCCGGTCGCTGGTGACCACCACCCGGCACGGTGCGTGCCGCAACACGTAGTCCACCGTGCGTCCGAAGAGCCGATCGCCCACGCGACGCCGTGATGCCACGCCCATCATGATCACCTCGGCCTTCGTCGCCCTGGCCTCGTCAACGATTGCGCGACCGGCCTGGCGCCCGCGGATGACGCGCGTCACCACCGTGGCCCCGTACTCCTCGGCAATGGCACGGGCGTGGGTGAGAAGTTCGTCTGCCGCGCGCTCCTCACGGGGCATTCGCGCCTCCAGGGGCAGCTCGACCGGAACCTCCACCACGTTGATCACCGCGATCTGCACATCGGCGTCGGCAGCCAGTTTGCCTGCAGTCACCATCATCTCCTCCGACGCCTCGGTGGCGACGATGGGCACGAGAATGTTGGTGTACGCGATGTCCACCTCGGCCACCGGTGCGGTGCGCTCAAGCGTGACCGTCTCGGTCCACGGCACCTTGATGTGCTTGCGGTAGGCCACGTACATCACGAGCCCCACGGCCATCCAGATGATCCCGATCCAGCGCGCGTCGGGCCGCAGCACGAGCACTGCCACCAGCGCCCCCCCGGTACCCATCAGGCCGAAGATGGCGAACAGGGGGATGCTGCGGCCGCGCCAGGCGATGTTGGGCGCACCGCGAAATGGGCGTTTGAGTTCAGGCGATTTCCATCGCATCCAGATGACCGAGATATGCGCGATGCTGAATGAGAGCATGGCGCCGAAGGCGTAGATATTGGCCAGGAAGTCGGCCTTGCCCGGAATCATCACGAGGGCGGCGATGACGCAGAAAATGCCGATGGCCACGTAGGGCGTGTTGAAGCGTGGGTGCAGCTTTCTGATCACCGACGGCAGCTGGCGGTAGAAGCCCATCGAGTAGGTGAGCCGCGACACACCGATCACCCCGGCATTCGTGGCGATGATCAGGATCGTGGCGGCAAGGATGCCCACGAATCCGCGCAGCAGATCGAGCGGGACCCCCGACAGCCCGAATTGATCCACGATCCCCAGGATCGGGTCGCCGGCGTAGGTGGTGCCGAGTTCCGTCTCGTAGCTGCCGTCGGGCAGTTGCACCACCGGCAGTGCCGACAACGCCACCGCAGGGATGAGCGCGTACATCACCAGCACGGTGAGCACGGTGGCGCGGATAGAGGCGGGGATGGTGCGCTCGGGCACCTGCGCCTCCTCGGCCATGTTCGAGATGGTCTCGATACCCGTGTAGGCGATCATCGCCAGCGTGACGCCGATGATGAGGTTGCTCCAAGTGGGGGCCACTCCCCACACGATGTTGTCCCACAGGGTGGTGGGGGAGAAGAGGATGAACAGGCCCACGATCACCAGGAGCAGCTGCGTGGCCAGATCGAGCAGCGCCAGGCCCACGTTCAGCTTGGCGGCCTCCTTGATGCCCACGGTGTTGATGAGGGCGAGCAGGAGCACCACTCCGATGCCCACGATGATGTCCCAGGGGTTCTCTTTGAGCGGTGCCCAGAACACGCCCAGGTAGTGCGGCACGAAGAACGCCGAGATGGCGATCGTGATGATGTAGTTGAGCATCTGGGCCCACGCGGCCCCGAATGCCGTGCCCTCATTGAACGCATGGCGGGCGAACGATGATGACCCGCCGGCTTCGGGGAAGAGCGCTGTGCCCTCGGTGTAACTGACCGCCGTGGCCGCGAAGATGAGGCCCGCGATGAGGAACACCACGGGGGTGAGGCCGAGGGCGTACGCGGCCACCAGGCCCAGCGCGTAGTAGATCGACGACCCGACGTTGCCGTATGCCGTGGCCCACAGCCCCGGAACGCCCACCACGCGCTCAAGGCGCTCCTGCCTGCGTCGGCGGATCGCCATGCGCTACGCCCTGCGGAAGTGGCGGGCGCGACGGTGCGCGCTCTTGCAGATCAACCTCATTGAGGCGGGATCGTACCGCCACGCCGGTCTCGCCGCGGCTAGCATCGCGGCGAGACCGTCCCATGAGGGGACGGATTGACCGGGAGCACCGTGACAGTGAGTCTCATCGAGGGTGTTGACGTCGTCTTCTATGGCATTTGCAACATGAAGCGATCGGTGGCCTTTTACGAGGGCGTTCTCGGTCTCGAACTGAGCCAGCGCGCAGGCAACGACTGGGCGCAGTTCACCGTGGGATCAACTGAGATCGGCCTGTATGGCGAGCTCGCCACGCCGCCTCACCAGGGCGGCGCCACGGTCTCATTCCGGGTGTCCGACATCAAGGCGTTCGACCAGATGCTGGTCGACGCGGACGTGCAGAAGGATGTCGTCGAGGACATGGGCGGCGCCCTGTCCCTCGAGTTCTACGACCCCGACGGCAACAAGCTTGTTGCGATACAGGTGCTCGAGGGCTGAGTCAGGCGCCGTCGCGCGCCCAGCGCCCGACGGCGAAGGCCTCCGCGAACCCGGCGGGGTCGGCCACGGCGACCACCACCCGCGAGGTATCCCACGGGGCCGGGGCGTGCACGGTAATGCGCTGATCGAGTTCGATCAGCGTGGCCGTACCGGGGGTGGCCACGAACGCCACGAGTCCTTTGCCGATACGCACGCCGTATCCGCCCCACCAGGGCCAGCGGTAGCCATCGATTCGGGCGATGCGCTCGAGGGGGATCTCCGCGTGCCCCAGCCAGCCCATGCGGATGGACACCATCTCGTCACCGACCTCGGCCTCCATGCGGTCGGGGCGGTTCATCAGCAGGATGTCCGACCAGCGTGCCGTGCGCATGGGGAAGCGCGTCGCCATCAGCGCAGGATGAACGTGGCTGCCGCAGTGCCCAACCCGCGTGCCGACGACATGAGCACGCGTACCTGGTATTGGCCCGCCCGCATGGTCTTGGGCAGGGGCAGTCGCACCACGTGGGTGCCAGCGGCCCGACGGCCCTGGCGCGCCCTCAGCACGTGGAACGACGACAGGTGCACCGATCCGGTGACCCGCTTGCGTATCTCAACCCGGCACATGGCACTGATGCCGGTGCGAAACCGCACATGTGCTGTGCGCCCCACGATGGTCACACGGATCCTCTGGGGCCGTGCCGGACTCGATCCCGGAGTACGGCCGGATGCATCACGGGAGGTTGCGACGGTGGTGCTGGTGGAAAGGCCGGTCACGTCGCGCGCCACCACGGGAATCGCGCGGCTGCCCACGCCGGGAGTGATGCGCACCGCGAACGAGCCGTCATCGGCCACCGCGGCGTACCGGCCCCCGACGGTCACGTCCATCACGCCCGAGACATCGGTGGCACGCCCGGCGATGATCACCTTCGCGCCCGCCGGGGTGACCGTGGCGCCGAGGGCGGGTGCAGTCGTGTCCCCGCCACCGAGATCGCCGGTGAAGGCGTCGATCTGCCGGTTGGTGTCGCCCGGCACCGGGGTGACGCCAACCAGCGGGTCGAGAAAGGCGAATCCCGCAAGGCGGCCGCTCCCCGAGAGGGCCGGCCGTGAGGCATCGGCACCGAGCGTGGTCCCGGTCGCGGTCTGCGACACCCGGGTGAGCGAGCCCGCGACGGTGGCGCGCACCTGTACTGCCGTGGGAGTTGCGGCATCGGCAAAGGCCACGCGATCGCCGTCGAAGGCCATCACCGCGCCCCCGCTCGCCCCGGTGACGGGGTCGGATGCCCGGGTGGTGGTCTGTGCCGGGATGTCGCGTACGTCAATCGCCCGGGCCCCCGTGGCCACGCCGCAGTCGGTCATGGTGGCTCCCGACATAAATGCGACCCGCGTACCCGTGCCCGACAGCGATGGCAGACAGGCTGTGGCATCCGGCTGTCCGCTGGGCGGCTGGCTGGCGAGCGTGATCGTGCGCGGTGCAATCCGTGCGACGTAGATATCGGGCATGGAATCGGCGTCGGCCGGTGCCAGCACCGAGGCGGCCCCGCCACCCTCAAATGCCACAGCGCGACCGTCTGCGCTTATCGATGCGTGCCCGGTGGCAGCGGGTGACTGCGCGCCTGCTGCCGTCCGGCTG
The DNA here is from genome assembly GCA_947475125.1 of Actinomycetota bacterium. Lineage (GTDB taxonomy): Bacteria > Actinomycetota > Thermoleophilia > Miltoncostaeales > Miltoncostaeaceae > SYFI01. The sequence continues at coordinate 6,768 of CANJMX010000008.1, read as the reverse complement.
ATGAGATTGATGGAACGGGTGCGAAGGTCGGCCACATAGATGTCAGCAACCGCATTGGTGTCTGACGCCACGAGCGGGGCATCGCCCGACGTAAATGCCACGCGCGACCCATCGGCCGAGACGGAGGGGTCTCCGGTTACTCCGGCAGCGGGTTGGGCACCGGCGGAGTCGCGGGAGACGATCGTGATGGCCCCGGTGACGAGGTCCTTGCGGAATACGTCGCGTGCGCGCCCGTTCGAATCACCCGCCACGAGCCCCGAGGCCGTTGAGGTGAATACGACGTAGCGGCCGTTGAATGAGAGCGCATAGGGGGTGCTGGTGCGGCTCGCCGCATCGTCGACATCCGACTGCGTGGGCGACCCGGTGGCACTGGACGACACCAGGGTATTGCGACCGGTGGTGACGTCGTGCGAGAAGAGTTGCCGCACGAACCCGGTTGCGACCCCGCTGAAGCCACCGGTTGACGTGAAGAGCACATGCATGGCATCGCCGGAGATGACTGGTCCATCGGCAGCTTGGGCGAGTTGGGTACCGGCGTCTGTGAGGGTCGCACGCGTGACGTCCCCGGCGGCGCCAAGGGCCACAGGCACGACAAGAGTCGCCCCGATGGCGAGCGCGAACAGGGTGCGGACCGGCATGGACGGGGAGGGTAGTCGTGCCCCCGGTCACCGACCGCCCTCAGGTGCCGTCGCAACACGATCCGGCATGGGGACACCGGTTGCGGCTTGAATGCCCCGGTGCCCCGCATCCGGACACTCCTCGTGGCGTTGGCCATCGGGGCGGCATCTGCCGCCTCGGCACTCGGCCTGCCACTCGTCGCGATCGACCCAGGGCATGGGGGGGCCGATAGCGGCGCCGTGGGTTCACTGCCCCCCGGCACGGTCACAGGGCTCACCCCCCGCGCGGATGCCGCCGGAAACCCGCTGATCTTCGAGAAGGACGTCAACCTCGACGTCGGTCAGCGGCTCAATGCGATTCTTCAGGCCAATGGCGTGCCCACGCTGATGACCCGCAACACCGATAGCGCCGGGGGTGATGTCCCCTACGTCAGCGAGGGCGCGGATCTCAAGGCCCGCACCGATCTGGCGAATGCCCAGGCGGCACAGTTGTTCGTGTCAATTCACCAGAACAGTGCATCGTCAGCCCTCGGAACGGGAACTGAGACGTACGTGTTCACCGGTACCGGTCCGGCCTCGCGTGCCCTGGCGCTGGCCATCCAGCAGTCGGTGATCGCCCGGCTCCTGCTCACCGACCGCGGTGTGCGCGAGGCCAACTTCTACGTGCTTCGCAACAGCGCGATGCCCGCGGTGCTGGTGGAGGGGGCGTTCCTGTCAAACCCCACAGATGCTCTGGCCGTTGCAAGCCCGGATGTGCGCCAGGCCATGGCCGAGGGTATCGGCACGGGGGTCCTCAACTATGCGGGAATGCTCGGGGCCGGTGTCGTGCAGCAGCCGGTGCCCACCAAGATCAGCCTTGCCCGGTCGGGCGGAGCCGTCTCGCGTCGGGCCGGCATCAACCCGTCACGCGGCGATCTGTGGGTGGCCACGGTCATTGACCAGTCCGGCATCCCGATGGCAGGAGTGCCACTCACTGCGCGCCTGCCCAATGGCAAGGGCGTGTCGGTGAGCACGCGCGGTGATGGCAAGGCGCTGCTCGCGGTTCCGCGCCGCCGCGGTCGCCTGAACGTGGCCGTGGCCCTTCCGGGTATCCGCGTCAACGCGCGCGGCGACGTACCCGCCCGCATTCGCTAGTCCCCTTCGGGCTCGCGCTCCCCGTCACCGCTGGCACCGAGGGTCGTCCAGGCCGCCGCGAGCGCCGAGACGGCGTCGGGCGACAGCCGGTCGATGAACCGGCGCCGGACGGCATCCAAATGCACAGGTCGAGCAGCTGCGAAGCGGTCCCGCCCGGTGGGCGTGATGACAGCGAAGGCCCCACGCCGGTCGGTGGGGCACTGGGCGCGCTCGACCAACCCGAGGGTTACCAGGCGGTCCACCAGGCGAGAGAGGCCGGACAATGACAAGAGCGCCCCGTCGGCCAGTTCATTCATGCGCAGCGCGCCGTCGTCGGACCGCGAGAGCAGCAGCAGGACCTCGTACTGGGTGAGGGAGATCCCGTGGGCGGCCTGCATCTCGTCGTCGAGTTCCCGCACCAGTGCGGCATGTGTGCGCAGAAGTCCGCCCCACGCGACCATCTCGGTCGCGTCGAGGTCGCCGGTGGGGGGTGACGGATGTGATCGCGGTGTCGCCATGGGGGAAGGATAACCGGAGCAGGCCCCAGCACCCGGGAAGGTCGGCATCGCGGCTCCGGCATGGCGTCGGGGCCGTCGGGGGGCGACCGTAATGTGCTCACCAATGGCATCACCTGAACCGTCGTCACACTCGTCTTCGATCCCTTCCGTGGCGCCGTCGCCCGGGTCGGAGCCCGCAGCCAGCGCGGGTGACCGTTTGCAGGTGTTTGTGGCCCGCCGCGGGGCCCCGGTCCCTGCGGCCGACGCCGTCGCCGTCGTGCTCGGCATTGAGGGGTGCCCGCTCGAGGTCGCCCAGCGGCTGGTGGCCACCATCGTTGATGGCGACTCCCGTCTGGAGTGGGATGCCCATGGCGCGGTGTGCCTGACCTCAGCAGCGGGTGGTGGGTCCTCCCCAGCCATTGCCGATGTGCCGCTCTGCATCGTGGACCTTGAGACCACCGGGGGCTCACCCGGCGCCTCGCGAATCACCGAGATCGGCGCCGTCCGGGTGGAGGGCCTGGTTGTTGTGGACCGATTCTCCACGCTCGTCGACCCTGGACGCCCTATTCCGGCACACATCACGGGAATCACCGGTATCGACGATTCGATGGTGCGCGGCGCACCCGGAATTGAGATTGCCCTGCGGCAATTCATCGACTTCGCGGGGTCTGATGTGCTGGTGGCGCACAACGCACCATTCGATCTGCGCTTCCTCAACTACGAGCGCCGACGGCTCATGGGCGACTACTTCCACAACGCGTGGCTCGACACCCTTGTGCTGGCGCGCCGCCTGCTCGGTCCGCGAGTGGAACGGCACGATCTCGGGACCCTCGCCGACTGGGCGGGCGTCACCATAACCGCGCGCCACCGCGCGCTCGCAGATGCCGAAGCGACGGCGGTCGTGCTTGCGCGGTTGGTCGATCTGATGGCCGATGGCGGTGCAACGCCGCTTGATCACGCCGTGGCCCTCGGGCAACCGGGCGGCGGTCGCATGGCGCATAAGGTTGCCTTGGCGGAGGACCTCCCGGCGACGACCGGCGTGTACCTCATGCGCGACGCGCAGGGGCGCGTGGTTCATGTGGGGTGCGCCCCAAATATCCGGCGCCGCGTGCGCGGGTATTTCGCGTCGGGCAAACGCCACGGCCGGCTCATTGAGCGGGCGGTGGAGGCCGCCGACCGGGTGGATCATGAGGAGACCGGATCCGAGTTCGAGGCCCAGTTGCGGGCGCATCGCCTGATCACCGAACTCGCTCCCACCTGTAACCGTCCTGCCGTCGGCAGCCGGTCGCGGCGCTACCTCCGGCTATCCGCTGCCGGTGACGACGTACGCATCACCGCGGTCGCGCGAGCGTCCCGGGCCGGGGAGCACTTCGGGCCCCTCGCCGCAGAGCGCACCGCGTTGCTGGCCAGCGACGCCCTGCAGGTGCTGCTGCCGCTGTCAGAGGCCGAGGGGGGGCCTCCGGTCGCATGCCGCCGCGTGCTGGGGGACGACCCGATCGCCTCAGCCGAGGAGACGGCCGTGCTCATCGACCGGGCAGCGCGCGCCGGGGTACTCGACGATGGCGCCTACACGGCCGAGATCGATGCCCTGGTTGGCGTGATCGCCGAAATCGCTGCGCTCGCCCGGGCCCGCGATGCCCGTTGCGTGTTGGTGGAGGATGGGGCGCAGGATGGTCAGGTGGTGGCGTTCGTGGTGCGTGATGGTCTGGTCATCGCGCGGGTGGAGGTGAACGCAGGATCAGAGGCCGGTGCAGCCCACCGCATCCTCGCGGCCCTGGGGGCCCCACGTACGCATGAGCCGCTCCCGCCCGAGGCACTTGAGGAGATCGCGTTGGTGCGCCGTCGCGTGGCCTCGCGCTCGGGGCACCCAGCGCTCATTCCTGCGCCATCACGCGCGGGTGCCCTTGTGGATGCCCTTCGCAGGGCCGCTCAATCGCTCCTTCTGGTCGAGACCGATGCCGAGCCCGGGATCGCCGCCGCCGCGTGATCTCACCGCGCGGGCGTCATACGCCGAACGCGCATGGGACACTCGGCGGGTGACGATGACCCCCGATGCCTGTGCAGTACGGGCACTCATCCGCTGGTTTGGCCGCGAGGGGCACGACTTTCCGTGGCGCCATACGCGTGATCGCTGGGCCATCCTTGTGTCCGAGGTCATGCTCCAGTCCACTCAGGTGTCGCGGGTTGTTCCGTACTACGAGGCCTGGATGACGCGCTGGCCGGGGGCTGCTGATCTGGCCGCTGCTCCGCTGGGAGACGTGCTTGCGCAGTGGCAGGGGCTCGGCTACCCGCGCCGTGCGCGCAACCTGCATGCCGCCGCGGGCATCATCAGCGACCACGGCTGGCCGGGTTCCGACCACCTCACTGACCTGCCGGGCGTCGGCGCGTACACGGCCGCCGCAATCCGCTGCTTCGCCGACGGGGAGGCCGTGCTGCCCGAGGACGTGAACATCCGGCGGGTTGTGGCGCGGCGGTTTCCCGGGGGCTGGCCCGGAACGCCCCGCGGGCGTGGGTGGGATGTAGGTCAGGCCCTGATGGATCTCGGGCGCGAGGTGTGCAGTGCCCGGACGCCCCGGTGCGACGACGGCTGCCCGCTGCGCACGGCGTGTCCGGCAGCCGATGCCGGTGTGGTGCATGAGGTCACGCCCCCGACGCGCCGCCAGTCCCCATACGAGGGTTCGTTGCGCCAGCGCCGGGGGACGTTGCTGCGCACCCTCACCGAGCGGGGGCGGGCCCCGGTGTCATCCGACCCGGAGGCGGCCGACAGTCTGGTGGGCGATGGACTCGCCGAGCGCCGGGGGCATTCTCTGGTGCCGGTGGGCCGGGCGGCGCTCCGATGAGACGCAAGGAACCCATCATCGTTGTGGCCGCGGTCATCGAGCGCGGTGGCTGGATCCTCATTACGCAGCGCCCGAAGACGTCGGGCAACGCGGGGCGATGGGAGTTCCCGGGCGGCAAGCGTGAGCCCGGGGAGCGCGACATCGCGGCGCTGCGTCGCGAACTGCGCGAGGAGCTCAACATTGAGATCGGTGACCCGCGAATGATCTGGCGCGAGGATGCCGGCCCACTGCGCCTTCGGTTCTACGCCTGTTCGTACCCGCCACTCCAGCGCCCGAGGGCCATCGTGAGCCCCCAGTTCCGATGGGTGCGCCGCGAGGATCTGCTCCGGTACGACTTCCCTCCGGCCGACGACCGGCTGGTGGCGGCACTCGCCGGTGATGGCATCGGGCGACGCCGGCGACGGCGACGCCGCAGGCGCCCGGTACGATCAGGCTCGTAACGACGGAGGTTTATATGGCGAAGGCTAAGCGGGCGCGCCGGAGCAGTTTCCGGACCATGGACGGCGGCGACGACGTGCTGTCGCGCCTTGACGCGATTGCGGCATTGGAGGCCGTCGAGGAGGAGGCACGCGGGGATGCGTCCCCGGACGGCGCCGATTCACCCGCGTCCCCGCCGAAGGGCACGGACGACTAGTCCGACGGGCGCGGGTTTCGGGCGAAGGGTTCTCCGGTCGCGATGAATCGCACCCGCCCTCCCAATTCGGCGGCGTTGTTGGCCACGCGCTCCAGATGGCGGGCCACCAGCACCGATGCGGTGATCCACTCGCGGTCGCCCTGCTGGGTCTCATCTGACGCCGCCGCGCGGACGTCCTCGAGCATCAATCGCACGGTGTCGGCCTCGATGCGCGCCTCGTCGCCCAGATCCGCATCCACCCGGGCGATCGCCTGTACGCCCCGGGCAAGGCTGTCAACCGCACGCGCCGACATCCGGCGGATGATGGCGTCGATGTCGGGCACCGACCCGCCGGCGGGAACCGATTCGGCCAGTCGGGAGATGGAGACGGCGAGATCCCCCACGCGTTCAAGGGCCACGGCGGTGATGAGCCCCACGTGCAGAAGGCGCAGATCGCCCGCGAGCGGCGCGTGCACGAGATGCACTTCGTAGATACGAAGATCCAGGTCCAGTAGGCGCTCGTCGACGGCCTCGTCCTGCGCCATTACCCGCGTGGCGAGGTCGGAATCAAGCGTCTCCCAGGCATCCACGGCCTGCTCGACCTGCGACAGCACCACACTGGCCATCTCGACCAGCCCGTCGCGCACCCCTGCCATCTGCGTGCCGAGATCCATCGATTGCATGGGTGGATCGTACGGATCTTCCCCGGGGTCGCCCCGCAATGCCATTGGCCCGTTCACCCGCGGTCCTCTGTCGTCCGGGAGTACCCTCGGGCGTCGTGACCGCGGCAGTCGCAATTCGTGATCCCCTTCGTCTGCTCTGGCGGCCATGGGCGTTCATCCCCTTCATCGTCGTGCTGACCATGGCGGGCCTCTGGCTCGACTCGCTTGCGGGTATCGGCCTGCAACTCGTGCTGTCCGCGGTGGCCTGGACGGTGCTGCTCGTCTCGTGCATCCCGTTATCCCCGCTTGATCGGGCGCGGGTCGCTGTCGTGGTGGTGGTGGCCACCGCAGCGGAGATCCTGTGCTCGCTCATCTGGGGCATCTACGACTACCGCCTGGGAAATCTCCCCATCTTCGTCCCCGCCG
>CANJMX010000007.1 GCA_947475125.1 Actinomycetota bacterium | reverse complement strand
GATGTGGACAAGGGGACGGTTGTGCGCCAGATCATCCAGGTGTGCGGCGCACGCACGGCGCTGTACGTGGGCGACGACCGCACCGATATAGATGCCTGGCGGGCCCTGCACGACCTGCAGACCATCGGCGTGCTTGACCACGCCCACTGCGTGGTAGCCGACCAGCCCGAGGTGGAATCAGCAGTGCGCGCGGCTGCAGACGTGGCCGTTTCGGGCACCGCCGGCGTGCTGCGACTGCTTTACCAACTGGCCTCCTGACAGCCCCGCCGGGCCCGTGTTCCGCTGGAACGTTGTGCGCCGTGATCGCCCTTCCGGAGAGGATGAGTACCCAGAGGCCGCTGATAGTGTGCGCGCCGTTAGAGGCCTGAATCGGGGAACATGCGCGGGCTCGGAACACGGGGCGGATTTATCGCAATGATCGCGGCTGGCGTACTCGCCATCGCCGGCATCGCGGTGTTCGCTTTTTCGCTGGTCGGCACCCGCCCCACGGTTGATCCATTGCAGCCCCCGGCGGGCGGAGTGATCAACCCCGGCAAGCGCCTCATCGTGGTGGGCACCACCTCCGCCCCCATGAAGGACCTGCGCGTGACTCTTGATGGCAAGGATGTCACCGCAGCGGTGCGAGGCGCGAGCGAGGGAATCGCCCTCAATGCACCGAAGCTCAGCGATGGTGCGCACGCCATGGCCGTGTCGTACTCCACCGGCAGCGGCCTGACGGGTGGCAGCACGTCGAAGTCGTGGGGCTTCACCGTTGATCGCACACCGCCCCGTCTCGTGATCTCCAAGCCCTCCGGGGACGGTGCCAACACGCATGCGGTGGCGTTGGCTGGTACCGCCACGCAGGGCAGCTCCATCCGTATCACCGGGCCCGGTGACAGGCTCGCCGGCGCCGAGGCCACGGGGACCGGTGGCGCGTGGTCCACCACCACGAACCTGCCCGAGGGCCGCTCGACGATGAAGGTGACCGCCACCGACCCGGCTGGTAACACCACCACGAAGGCCAAGGTGGTCCTCGTAGACACCAAGGCCCCCACCTTGCAGCTTGCCTCCACCACCAAGCTGGCCAAGCTCACCACCACGCCGCAGCCGATCATCTACGGAAAGGTGGGCGGCGAGAACCCGGCACTGCTCACCTACGGCGCCAGCATCAACGGCGTGGGCGTGGTGCAGATCAAGGGCGCTGACGCATCTGCCCCAAGCGCATCGGGTCCGGCGGCGGGCACCGTCAGCGGCACGGGACTGTCGCTCTCAGGCAACCGGTTCGCACTGGCCATTGGCCGCCTGCCCGAGGGCAAGAACACCATCACCATCTGGGTGCGTGACCGCGGTGGCAACACCGTGAAGAAGTCGTTCACATCGTTTGTGGATACGCAGTCGGTGTTTGGCACCTCGCAGCTCACGGTGGGTGCAGCCGGTGGCGACGTGAAGCAACTGCAGGAGCGCCTCGGCAAGTTGCATCTGTGGAAGGGCGGGACCACCCGCACGTACAACGAGAAAACCGCCAAGGCCGTCATGCGTTATCAGAAGCGCTTCCACCTGAAGCAGACCGGCAACGTTGATGCAGCGACTCTCCGCAAGATGGTTGGTCGTATTGACATCTCACTGAACAGCCGCAAGCTCACGCTCTACCGCGATGGCCATGCATTTGTGACCTTCGGGGTGGCCATTGGCATGCCGGGCCACGAGACCCCCACCGGCAACTTCCGGGTCGTGGACAAGCAGATGAACCCCACCTGGTTGCCGCCCGACTCGCCGTGGGCGAAGGGCCTCGGGCCCATCCCGCCGGGCCCCGGCAACCCGCTGGGCACGCGCTGGATCGGCACCTCGGCACCGGCCGTGGGCATCCACGGCACCCCGGCCGACTGGAGCATCGGCAGCGCCGCCAGCCACGGCTGCCTGCGCATGCACATCTCCGACAACGAGAAGCTGTATGAGGACGTCGTTGTGGGTATGCCCGTGGATATCCACAACTGACCGACGCGCCGCATGTGCCCGCGCTGTCCGCCGCAAACTTCGACGACGAGGCCCTGGCCACCGGGCGCCTGACGCTGGTGGACTTCTGGGCGCCGTGGTGCGTTCCGTGCGCCAAGATCGCGCCGCTGATTGAGGAGCTCGCACGTACGCACGAGGACCGGCTCACCGTGTACGGCCTCGACGTGGACGCGTACCCCGCCCCTGCGGCCCGTCACGACGTACTCTCCCTCCCGACGCTGATTCTGTTTCGCAGTGGAACCGAGGTGGCCCGACTCACTGGCACGCCGTCGGCCAAGAAGATCAACCGAGCGCTTGCGCCCCACCTGGAGTTGCCATGACCGACAGGCCCACGCCCCCGATGTACTTCAGCCTCCGTACTGTGCAGCCCTTCGCGGAGATGGAACTTCGCGAAGTGGAGGGTGAGCCCGGCGTTGACCTCACCATTGCCGATGGCGTGGTCGTGGGCCTGCTGCTGCCCGACGTGCGCATGCTTTCGCGTCTTGATGAGATCTGCGAGAAGGTTGGCATCGATCCATACGAGTGCTGGCGGCGGGTGCGCGGCGATGTGGACCTGTCGGTGAAGATCCGGGAGAAGATCAAGAAGTAGGGCGGTGCCCGGCGGGAGCCCGCCAGTTAGCCGAGGGCGCTGACCAGCTCCCGGGCCTCATTTGCCCCGATTGCCCCGGTCTTCACAAGACCGACGTTGCCCGACGGCTCCACGATAACTCCTGCAGGAACGCTCCAGATGGGCAGTGCCCCGGCCTCGGGGTGTTCGCTCAGGTCGACGCTCACCACCTGACGCGATCCCGCCGCGTCCTCAATCGCCCGCTTCGCGGGGCCACAGCGCGGGCAGTTGGGGGCGGTGACCACCAGCAGCCACGGGCCGCTGCCCTCGAGGTCGAACGCCTTCTTCAGGTCGTGGGCCGATCCGCCGCGGCGCACCAACTGCTTCCAGGCGATGCACCCGATGCAGATGCCGCTGATCGCCGAGAACAGGGCGACCGCAGCCACCAGGCCCGTGATGGTCCAGCCAGCCGTCGACGCGCCCGCGTACAGCAGCGCGATTGCCACCACCAACATGGAGATGGCCATCAGCTGCGCAAAGCGCACCGGGCGCGATGGCTCGAGCTCTGCCGGGCGCGCCGGTACGAGGGTGAACAGGTAGGCCACGGGTGACCACCGCGGGCCGATAAGCGCCAAGGCGATGAACACAGCGGCAACAACAACCACGGCCTGCGTCTGAAAGATGACCGCCTCAAGGCACAGCATGCCGGTGATGGCCTGCGAGAACCGCGGCGCGGCCGGATGCACTGCCGCAGGCGTGCGGGCGGGGAGCGGAAAGATGCTCATGCCCCGCGCCTCATCATGGAAGGGCCAGCGCGATTGACACCGGCTCGCCGTCAATCTCGCCGTCCTCGCGGTACTTCGGCGTAAATGGCAGGCCGTGACCCACGGTGAGTTCGGTGGCGAGCACCTCGCCCGCGATGTAGGCCCGGTGGGCGTCGATGGCCTCACGCACACGACCCGACCCATCGAGGTGCAGGTGGATGCGATCCTCCACCTTCAGGTCAGCGGTGCGGCGGGCGCTCTGGATGGCCCGCACCAGGTCGCGCGCCAGGCCCTCCATCTGCAACTCGGGAGTGATCTCGGTGCTGAGGCCCACGGCGAGCGATCCGCCCTCGGCCACCGCGTAGCCCTCCGACGGCCGCACCTCGCGCAGGAGGTCATCGTCGGCGAGCATCTGCGTGGCCCCATTCACCTCGATCTCCACGGTGGTGCCTGAGTCGAGCGCCCTGACCGCCGCCGTGGCATCAAGCGACGCCACCGCCTGGGCAACAGCGGGCATCTCGTTGCCAAAGCGCGGCCCAAGCGTGCGGTAGTTGGGCTTGAGGCTCACTTCCACCAGGCCCTCGGCGTCGGTGACAAAGCGCACCTCACGCACGTTCAGCTCCTCGGCCACCACCTGCGACAGCCCTTCCAGCAGGCGGGCCGTGGCCGGCGGACAGGCGATAACCGCCTCCTTCAACGGCTGGCGCACCTTCAGCTTGGCCTCCTTGCGGGCCGAGCGGCCAAGCGTGGTGGCCTCAAGCGCTGCGGCCATGGCCTGCTCAAGCACCTCATCACGACGTCCCCCCGCAGTGGGCCAGTCGGCCAGGTGAACGCTCTCGGGTGCAGCCGGGTCGTGGGCCGCAACCAGATTGCCCCACATCTCGTCGGCCACAAACGGGCAGAACGGCGCCAGCAGCAGCGCGACGGTCGACAGGCATTCGTGGAGCGTGGCGAAGGCGGCAGCCCGATCGGTGGCGTCGTCGTTGCGCCAGAAACGGCGGCGGCCGGTACGCACGTACCAGTTGGACAGGTCGTCGATGAGCGACTCAAGCGCGCGCCCGGCGTTGGTTGGGTCGTACCCGGCAAGCCCGTCGGTGACCACCTGGGTGGTGGCATCCAGACGCGACAGCGCCCAGCGGTCCATCTCGCTGCGCTCAGCTGCCGGCGGTGCGGGGTCGCCCGGGGTGAAGCCGTCGGGCAGCGATGCGTAGGTGGCCAGAAATGCGTAGGTGTTCCACAGCGTGAACAGGAACCGGCGCCGGGTTTCATCCACAACGTCGAGGCTGAACCGGAATGAGTCCCACGGGCTCTGCGCAGTGAAGAGGTACCAGCGGAAGGCGTCGGCGCCGGCGTGATCGAGCACGGACCAGGGCGCCACCACATTGCCCTTGCTCTTGCTCATCTTCTGGCCCTCGGGGTCGAGGATGAGGCCCAAGCACACCACGTTGCGGTAGGGCGCCTCGTCAAACAGCAGCGCCCCCTCGGCCAGCAGCGAGTAAAACCACCCGCGGGTCTGGTCGAGCGCCTCGCACACGAAATCGGCCGGAAAGTGACCGGCCAGCCCATCCTCACCCTCAAACGGATAGTGATGCTGCGCAAACGGCATCGCACCGGAATCGAACCAGACATCGGCGACTTCCGGCACACGATGCGCAACCCCCCCACACCCGCAGCGGATAGGGATTTCATCAACGTAAGGCCGGTGGGGATCCAGGCTGACAGGCACCTTGTCCACAGCCCTGTCTCGTAACATTTCGAATGATCCGATGGCCGTGACCGTCTCACAGTCGTCACACCGCCAGAACGGCAGCGGGGTGCCCCAGTAGCGCTCGCGGCTGATTGCCCAGTCGACGTTGCCCTCGAGCCAGCGGCCAAAGCGGCCGTGCTTCACGTGGTCGGGGTGCCAGCCCACCTGCTCGTTGAGCTCCAGCATTCGGTCGCGCACATCGGTGGTGCGGATGTACCACGACGGCTTGGCGTAATAGAGCAGCGGGGTGGAGCAGCGCCAGCAGTGGGGGTAGCTGTGCTCGTAGGGCTTCTCGCGGAACACGCGGCCCCGGCCCTCGAGGTTCGTGATGAGTTGCCGGTCGGCGTCCTTGACGAACACGCCGGCAGCCTCGGGCACCGCGTCGGTGAACAGGCCCTGGCGGTCAACGGGGTTCGGGGCGTCAAGGCCGTGCTCGCGCGCAGCACGCATGTCGTCCTCACCAAATGCCGGGGCCAGGTGCACGATTCCGGTGCCGTCCTCGGTGGTGACGAAGTCGCTCATCACCACGATGTGCTTGCCCGGGATGTGGCCAAAGGGTGGCTCGTAGGCGCTGCCCGCCAGCTCGGAGGCAGGCATGGTGCGCAGGGTCACCGCGTCGTCGCCAATGACCTTTGCCACCAGCGCCTCGGCCATCACCAGGCGCTCACCGTCTACTTCAACAACCGCATAGGCGGTGTCGGGGCTGATTGCCGCGGCCTGATTGGCCGGCAGGGTCCACGGAGTGGTGGTCCACACCAGTAGCGAGGTACCGGGGTCGTCCACGAGCGGGAACCGCACATAGATGGACGGGTCAACGACGTCCTTGTAGCCCTGCGCCACCTCGTGGCTCGAAAGCGCCGTGCCACACCTGGGGCAGTACGGCACCACCTTGTCGCTCTCGTACACCAGGCCCTTGTCGAACAGCGTGGCCAGGCTCCACCACACGCTCTCCACATAGTCGGTGTCCATGGTGCGGTATGCCTGCGACGTATCAACCCAGAACCCGATGCGATCGGTGAGGCGCTCCCACTCCTCGAGGTACTCGCCCACCGACTCGCGGCAGCGCGCGTTGAACTCGGCGATGCCGTATGCCTCGATCTCGGGCTTGCCCGAGATGCCGAGCTGCTTCTCAACCTCGAGCTCCACAGGCAGGCCGTGGCAGTCCCATCCCGCCTTGCGCTCCACATAGCGCCCGCGCATGGTGTGAAAGCGCGGGAAGATGTCCTTGAACACCCGGGAGAGCACGTGATGCGAACCCGGACGACCATTGGCCGTGGGCGGGCCCTCGTAAAACACGTACGGGTCGGCGCCCTTGCGGTCGTCAATGCTGCGCTGGAAGATGTCGCGCTCGTGCCAGAAGGCGAGCACCCGCTCTTCCATCGCCGTCCAGTCAGCCGCCGGTCCCACCGGGCGCCAATTGCTCATGCGGCCTCCGCCACTGCAGGGTCTGTCCGGAGCACCCGGATCACGTCATGAAAGTCCTCGTACGGCACGAAGGGCACACCCTCCTGCACAAGCCACTCCGCCAGGCCGTCGCGGGCGAAGACCTGATCGGCCAGCAGCGACGCGCAGCGATCAGAGATTCCGTCGCCCACATAGATCAGCCGCTCGTCCCCGTGGCGCTCGCGAATTGCGTGGCGCTTGCACCTTCGGCCACAGATCTCGCAGGTGTCGCCGCGGTGATCACCCCACACCAGCGTGCATCCGCCGGTCGTGAAGATGGCGTCGTTGGCGACCACCTCAAGGTGCCTGAGGCCCAGATCACCCAGCACCTCGTCAATGACGCAGCGAAAGCCTGCGCTCATCACCACCAGTCGGTGACCACCGGCCTCGGCAAATGCCACCAGATCCGCGAAGCCGGGGCGTGTGCCCGCCTGTTCGCGCACCAGAGCCACCACGTCATCGTGCGCGGCAGTGACCGTCGCAAACTGGGTCTGCATGGCCGTCTCCACGGTCATTTCGCCGGACCGCAGGGCCGGTTCGATCTGGTCCCAGAGACCCGGGCGCCCGTGAGCGTCCACGATCACGTGCAACGTGTCGCGCAGGGTGATCGTGCCGTCGAAGTCCACGGCGATGAGGAGCGGTGCCACGACCGACGAGGCTACCAGCGGGATACCATCCACCGCGTGCCCGACGACGCCGACCTCAGAGACTCGCCCCGCCCCGTGTTCATCCACGGCGCCGGTCGCACCCCGGCATCGTGGGGGCCACAGCTCGCACGGTTTGAGGGTGCCCTCGCGGTGGCCCTGCCCGGGCACCCCGACGGTGAGCCGCTTGAGGGTGCTGCGAATATGGCCCAGTGGGTCGTGAGCGAGATTGAGGAGATTCCCGGCCCACTGGTGATGGTGGGCCACTCCCTCGGTGGGGCCGTGGTGCTTGAAGTGGCGCTGCAGCGGCCAGATCTGGTCGCCGGGCTCGTGCTGGTGTCCACCGGCGCCCGGCTCCCGGTACCCGACCATGCCCTCGAGCGCATCGAGAATGACTTCGAGGGCGAGTGCGCACGCATGGTGGAGCAGTCGTGGCTGCACCACGATCCCGACCTCATCCGACGCGGAACCGGGTCGGTTATCTCCATGGGCCCGCACGCCCTTCGCGCCGACTACCTCTCCGCCCGTGGCCACGACGTACGCGGGCTCCTCGACCAGATCACTGTGCCCGCCCTGGTGCTGAGCGGCGAAGAGGACCCACTGGTGCCTACCTGGCTGTCACAGGAACTCGCGGATGGGTTGCCCGACGCCACCATGGTGATCATCCCCGGGGCCGCGCACGTACCGCAGCTGGAGCGGGCCGATGCGGTAGATCTGCTGGTGGCCGCATGGCTGGCGCGACTCGAGCTGCTGCTGCTCGGAGACGATGACTGACCCGCGGGGCGCAGCAGCGCACCCCATAGTGGTTCTCGTCAATCCGGCATCCACTGCCGCCCACCCCGGGCTGGTGGATCATGCCGAGCGCGTGCTTCGCCCCCTGGGCCTGAGAGCAGTGCTCACCACAGAGATGCGAGGGCACGCAACCGAGCTCGCCCGCATGGCAGTTGAAACCCACGGGGCCCTGACCGTGGTGACCATGGGTGGGGATGGCACTGCGGCCGAGGCCGCCGGTGCGCTCATCGGCACGGGATCGGCGCTTGCACCCATGCCCGCAGGCAGCACGAACGTGTTCGCGCGCACGCTCGGGTGGCCACGCGACTGCGAGATGGCGCTTGACGAACTGGCGGGGGAACTCGCACGTGGCACGCGCCCTGATCGCGTGACCATTGGCCATGTGTCCGCGGATGGCGACGATCGCATCTTCATCGTCAACGCCGGGGTAGGTATCGACGCCGAGGCCGCCGAGACCGTGGAGCGCCACCCGGACATGAAGCGGCATATCGGCCAGGCGTGGTTCGCCAGTGCCACCGCCATGGCG
This sequence comes from Actinomycetota bacterium, assembly GCA_947475125.1. Classification (GTDB taxonomy): domain Bacteria; phylum Actinomycetota; class Thermoleophilia; order Miltoncostaeales; family Miltoncostaeaceae; genus SYFI01. The sequence continues at coordinate 16,883 of CANJMX010000007.1, read as the reverse complement.
GCCCTTCGCACACGCAATGGGAGTGGCGTGGTGGTGAGCGTTGACGGCGGCACCCCATTTCGACTGGCGTCGCTCAGCGTCGCCTGCTCGCGACCGTTCGCATTTTTCGGTGACCGCCCCTTCGACCTCATCCCCGAGGCCGGCGAGGAGGGTGCCCTCGGGTGGCTGGGGTCGGCAACGGGTGGCGTGGTGGGGCCCGCGGTTGCCGTGGCCGGTGCGCTCACCGGTGCATGGCACCTCGACTCATCAAAGGTGGCCCATGGCGTTGCGCACGAGCGCATCACCATGGACAGCGACGTGGGTATTGCCCTCCAGGCCGATGGCGAGCCGCTCGGGCGCTTTCACCACGCGGTATTCACTCCCGCGGCTGGACTCCTTGTGCTGCGCCCAGGTGGCGGGAGTGACACCGCCCGCGACTAGATGTCGTGCCCGTTCACCAGATCGTCGAGGTGGGCGTCGAGACGCCTGCCCAGCATGGCCAGCGAGTGGCCGCTCCCAGGCCCACCGTGGCGGGCCGACAGGCACAGCGTGGCGCGAACGTCGCGCACCACGGCGGATGGGCCGCTTTTCAACGGGTCGCCGCTCGAGGGTCCGCTGGGAGGCCACGCCGGCGGACGCCCCTCCACGAGCGGGGCCACGACCCGTCGCACGGCGGTCACAAGCTCGGCGAACTCGGCATCGGGCAGCGACGAGCGGGCCTCGTCGAGGATGTCGCGCACCTGCGGCCACGGATCGGCCGGCTCTCCGGGCGGGAGGGCGTGCGCAAATGCCAGCGCATCATCAATGGGCACGAGCCGCGTTGCGTCCATGCGCCGCGGCTCCGCGTCATCAGGCGGCGCGTCGGGCATGGTCAGCCGGGCGGCGGGGCGTCCCGACCCGATGCCATGGCCACGCCACCCTCGGGATCACGGAGCGGACCAAGGCGACGAAAGCGGTCCCGGCGAGCCACCCGCCGCTCAGCCGGCGTCTGCGCCTCGAGTTCCAGAAGTGTTCGCTGCAGGTACTGGCCCAGGATCTCGGCGGCCTGCTCATGATCCGTGTGGGCGCCGCCGGGTGGCTCGGGGATTACCGCGTCGGCCACGCCCCACCGGTAGCAGTTGGCTGCGGTGGGCTTAAATGCCTGCGCTGCCCGCTTGGCCTGCGATGCATCACGCCACAGAATGGCCGACGCACCTTCGGGGCTGATCACCGAATAGGTGCTGTTCTCGAGCATCAGCACCCGATCGGCAATGCCGAGGCCCAGCGCACCACCCGATGAGCCCTCGCCGATGACAACGGCCACCACCGGCACGTCGAGCCGCCACATCAACTGCATGCTGCGGCTGATCGCACCTCCCTGACCCCGCTCTTCGGCACTGGCACCCGGAAATGCCCCGGGGGTGTCGATAAGCGTGACGATCGGCATTCCCAGGCGGTTTGCGATCTCCATCACGCGCATCGACTTGCGATAGCCCTCGGGGCTGGCCATGCCGAAGTTGCGATAGGTGCGCTCGTTGGTGTCACGGCCCTTCTGCTGACCCACAAACGCCACCGCGCGGTCGTGAAACCTGCCGAAGCCGGCGACCATCGCCGGGTCGTCACCGAACAAGCGGTCGCCGTGCAGCTCCTCAAAATCGGAGGTGATGCGGTTGATGTAGTCGAGTGTGTACGGCCGCTCGGCATGGCGGGCGAGCTGGATGCTGGCCCACAGATCCTCGTCCACCTGGGCGCCGGACGACCGCCCCAGCTTGCCGGTGACGCGTCGCACAAACGACGGGCCGTCTGGCTTTCCGCCGCTCACTCTGCAGGCCCCTCGTCGTCACCGCTGCCGGGGCGAATGCGGCCCATGATCTTGCCCGGGATAGATGGCAACGACTGCGCCACGCGCCCCACCCGCTCGGCCCCGCCCTGTGCCCAACCGGGCGGAGTGGCCAGCAGCGCCTCGCCGTCGGGTGGCGCCAGAATGTGCAGCACGCGCCCGATACGGGCAGCCAGTTCGCGGCGGTCAACCACGGCATCCACCTGCCCGTTGGCCAGCTGACGCTCCGCACGGCCGAAGTCGGCGGGTAATACCTCGCGAGTGGTCTCTTCAATCACCCGGGGGCCGCTGAATGCGATCAGTGCACCGGGCTCGGCGTAGGTCACGTCACCGAGTGATGCAAACGATGCCCACACGCCACCGGTGGTGGGGTGGGCAAGAATCATGATGACGGGCACCTGCGCCTCGGCCAGGGCATCGAGGGCGATGACGGTCTTGGCCATCTGCATGAGCGCGAGGGTGCCCTCCTGCATGCGGGCGCCGCCTGACGACGACAGGATGATGAGCGGGATGCCCTTCTGCGCAGCGTGCTCGCACGCCCGGGCCAGCTTCTCGCCAACCACCGCACCCATCGAACCACCCATGAACGTGAAGTCCATGATCGCGGCGACACACGGCACGTGGCGCACCTCGATCTCGGCGCACACGATCGCCTCGTTCATGCCCGTCTTGCTCTCGGCCTCACGGATGCGATCGACGTAGGGCTTGATGTCGGTGAACTGCAGCGGGTCGGCGGCGCGCAGGTCTGACCACAGCTCCACGTAGCCGCCCGGCTCACCGAGCTGCTCGAGCCGCTCATGGGCCGTCACCGGGAAGTGGTGGCCACAGGCCGGGCATACGCGCAGGTTGCGGCGCATCTCGTCGCCCGAGTAATGGCTGTCGCACTTGGGGCAGGTACTGGCATCGCTCGCGATCCGGCCCGGGCGGTCCTGGCGGTGCCCGAGGTGCCGGAGGCGGTCAATAGACACTGTGATGTTGCGGCCGACGCGACTCATCCGCGGCCGATCATGCCATGTACCCCTGCCGGGCGTGACGCGAGCCAATCCTCAATCGCCCGACGGTATGCCGGCACGATGCGGCCCTCGTGGCGATTCTCCAGCAACTCCTGTGCCGCGACCTCTGGTGCACGGCCCCTCAGCCGAAGCACCGCATAGGCCACCATCATCGAGCGGCGCCTGCCTCGCTGGCAGTGGATCAGCACGCGGGCGTGCGGGTCCTCCTCAAGCCAGCGTGCCGCCATCTCGGCCGCATCGGCCCACTTTGCGGGGGGCTGGTGACGCCCGTGGTCCCACATGGGCGCAACGGCCACGTTCGCGGCGCCAAACAACTGCTTCTCGGCTGAGAGATCCTGGCTGAAGGTCGTCTGGAGGTGCGCACGGCAGTTGACCACGTGGGTCACGCCCTCCCGGGCCAGCACCAGCAGGCTCGCCGGCGTGGGGATGCTGCCGATCGCGATGCGCTCATCGCCGATCCACGTCCACGGGCGGGTCCTGGTGCCGGGGCCGTAGATGCGATTGGTACACCGAAACCAGATCTCCCGGGCGAACGTGGTGCCCGCGCGTGCGCGGCCCATCGGTGGCTGGTGTGCGCGGTTCGACGTCACCGAACTCCCGCGCGCTGAAAGGCCAGCGTGGCGTTGTGACCACCAAAGCCGAATACGTTCGACAGCGCCGCGTCCACCGTTGCGGTACGGGCCTCGTTGATTACGTGGTCAACACCCGCGCAGTCGGGGTCGAGCTCATTCAGATTGATCGTGGGGGGCACAATGCCGTGCTTTATGGAGAGGGCGGTGAGTGCACCCTCCAGCGCGCCGGCGGCGCCCAGGCAGTGCCCATGCATCGACTTCGTGCTGCTCACCATCGTGCGCGCCGCGAGCTCGTCCCCAAACGCCCGCCTGATCACGCGGATCTCCGACGGGTCGCCCACCGGAGTCGAGGTGCCGTGCGCATTGATGTAATCGATGTCGGCCGGCTCCAGATCGGCATCGGCGAGCGCCATCAGCATCGCGTTGGCAGGGCCTGCACCGGTGGGGTCGGGCTCGGTGATGTGGTGTGCATCGCCCGACAGGCCATATCCCACCATCTCGCAAATGATGTCGGCGCCACGGGCCTCGGCGCGCTCTTTCTCCTCCAGCACCAGCACCGCGCCGGCCTCGCCCATTACAAAGCCGTCGCGACCGATGTCAAATGGGCGGCTCGCCGTGCCCGGGTCGTCGTTGCGCGTGGACAGGGCCTTCATTGCGTTAAAGCCCACGATCCCCACGTAGGTGACCGCGGCCTCGGCGCCGCCGGCAAACATCACATCGGCGCGGCCCAGGCGGATCTGATCGAAGGCGTCGCCAATGGCGTGGTTGGCCGACGCACAGGCGGTGGTGGCACACGAGAGCGGACCCTGAAACCCCAGGTCCATCGACGCCTGCGCTGCCGCCATGTTCGCGATGATCATCGGGATGAACAACGGGCTCACCCGGTCGGCCCCGCGGTCACGGCACACCACAACCTGTTGGTAAAAGGTTTCGATGCCGCCGATGCCGCTGCCGATCATCACGCCGATGCGATCCCTGGGGGCGGTGCCCTCCACACCCGAGTCGTCGAGCGCCAGACGGCTTGCCGCCACTGCCAGCTGCGAAAAGCGGTCCATGCGCCGCGCCGCACGTCGCTCCACGAAGTCGGTGGGCTCAAAGCCCGGGACCTCGCACGCGAAGTGTGTCTCGCACTCCGACGAGTCGAAGCTCGTAATGGTGGCCGAGGTGGATCGCCCTGAGATGGCGCCATCCCACGCAGCCTCACGACCAATGCCAAATGGGGTCACCAGACCGATGCCCGTGACCACCACCCTGCGCAACTTGCCGTCCTGAATGAGCCTGCTCATCGGTTCTCCCGCCTACATCGCCAGGCCGCCATCAACCGGGATGACCGTCCCAGTGATGAACGTAGCCGCGTCGGTGCAGAGAAACGCCACGAGTGCTGCGACGTCCTCAGGTGTTCCGAGCCGCTGAAGCGGCGTGTGCGACATCAACTGCTCGCGCACGTCGTCCGGCAACCCGGCGGTCATGTCGGTGACGATGTATCCCGGTGCCACCGCGTTTGCGCGTACCCCGCGCGAGCCCGCCTCCTTCGCCAGCGACTTCACGAGCCCGATCACACCGGCCTTGGCCGCCGCGTAGTTCACCTGGCCCGCATTCCCCATCATGCCGACAACGCTCGATATCGCAACGATGCTGCCGCTGCGGCGCTTCATCATGCCCCGCAGTGCCGCGCGCGCGGTGAAGAACGAACCCGAGAGGTTCGTGCGGATGACCGCGTCCCAGTCGTCGTCGCTCATGCGCATCATCAGGCCGTCGCGAGTGATTCCCGCATTCAGCACCAGCGCATCAAGCGGGCCCAGCGAATCCTCCGTGCCGGTCACCATTGCCTCGGCGGCGGCAGAATCGGAGATGTCGCCCTGCACCACATGTGCCCGGCGCCCCAATGCCTCAATCGCCGTGGCAGTCGCCGTTGCACCGGCCTGATCCGCGACGTACCCCACGCCCACGTCGTACCCTGCGCCAGCCAGGGCGAGTGCACATGCCGCACCGATCCCACGGCTTGCGCCCGTCACCAGTGCCGTGCTCATGCCATCACCTCCGCGATACCCGCCAGATCGTCTGGCCCCGACAACTGATGCAGCGATGCGTCCCGCTTCATCCTCTTTACGAGTCCCGACAGGACCCGGCCGGGGCCCAGCTCCACAAAGGTTGTTGCACCCATCGCCAGCGCAACCTCCACCGCCTGGCCAAACCGTACCGGTGACGTGAGCTGGTCGAGCAACACCGCACGCATACGATCCGCCGGCTCCACACGTGCGGTGGTGGTGGACAGAAACGCGGGCGACGGTGGCGAAGGGTCCCAGGCCTCAAGCGCCGGAGCCAGGCGATCCGACGCGGGTGCCATCAGCGGGCTGTGAAATGCGCCGCCCACCTTCAGCTGAGTGGCCTTCACGCCCCGGTCGCCCGCAATCGTGAGCAAGCGCGCGATGCCGTCAACCGAGCCCGACGCCACGACCTGACCGGGGCAGTTGTAGTTGGCGGGCCACACGTCGCCGGCCTCGTCGCACAGTGCTTGGACGTCCTCGTCGGACTGCCCCAGCACGGCGGCCATGGTGCCCGGGCGCTCCTCGCCGGCGGCCTGCATGGCCGCACCGCGCTCACCCACCAGACGAAGGGCCTCGTCAAACCCGATGGATCCGCAGGCCACCAGCGCCGAGTACTCGCCCAGCGAGTGGCCGAGCGCGAGGTCGCCACGCAGTCCCTGCTCCTCGGCCACGCGCAGGCACGCGACGCTCATGGTGAGGATGGCTGGCTGGCACACGTCGGTGCGTACCAAGTCGGCCTCGGGACCCTCAAAGATGATCTTCGTGATGTCGTAGCCCAGTGCGTCGTCGGCCTCGGCAAAGGTGGCAGCCGCGGTGGGGTACGCCTCGCACAGGTCGCGGCCCATCCCCACCTGCTGGGCACCCTGACCCGGAAACAGCAGGGCAATCACGTCCGTGGCTCCCATCGCACCAGCCCGGCACCCCACGTGAGCCCGGCACCGAAGCCCACCATCAGCAGCAGATCACCCGGCGCCACATTTCCCTGCTCCACGGCCTCGGCCAGGGCGACGGGGATCGACGCCGACGAGGTATTGCCGACGTGATCGATGTTGGTGACCACCTTTTCCGGGGGAATCTCCAGCTTCTCGGCCGCGTGCTGAATAATGCGCGAGTTGGCCTGATGCGGCACCAGTAGATCGACATCGTCGGTAGTAAGTCCAGCCTCCTGCAGAAGGCGCGTTGCCGACTCGACCATGATCCCGGTGGCGAACCGAAACACCTCGCGGCCCGCCATCTGAATACACAGGTCGGCGGGCTCCACACCCTCCGAGCGCGCCGGCCGACGGGACCCGCCCGCGGGGATGCACAGGAGGTCCTTGCCTGAGCCGTCGGCGCCCAGCTCAAATCCGATCACCCCCGACCCGGGATCGCCCTCGTCGTCCGCCTCAATCAGCACGGCCCCGGCACCATCGGCAAAGAGCACACACGTGCTGCGGTCGTTCCAGTCCACGATGCGCGACAGCGTCTCGGCGCCGATCACCATCACCTTGCGGGCGAGGCCCGACTCCACCATCCCGGTGGCGTGCGCAAGCCCGTACACAAACCCGCTGCATACGGCGTTGATGTCGAGCGCGGCGGCCGATGTGGCGCCCAGTTGATCCGCCACCAGCGTGGCGGTGGGCGGAAAGATGTGGTCGGGCGTGGTGGTTGCGATGATCAGCAGGTCGAGGTCGGCAGCGCTCGTACGCGTGCTGCGCAGCAATGCCTGGGCCGCGCCCAAGGCCAGGTCGGACGTCGCCTGATCATCGGCGGCGATGTGCCGCTCAGAGATTCCCGTGCGCTCGCGAATCCACTTGTCAGTGGTGTCGACCATCGTTTCCAGCTCAGCGTTTGTGAGCACCCGCTCGGGCAGGTACGACGCCACGCCAGTGAGGCGGGCACGGGGGCGAGTGCGCCCCGTCAGTGCCAGCACGCTCAGACCGCCCCGTCGCGGTCAACGATCGCGAACTTGAGGATGGCCTGGCATGCGAGCTCGCCATTCACCCGGGCTTCTGCCTCGGCCTGCCCGATCGGACCCCGCTGGCGCGTGACGCGCGTGGTCATCTCGAGGGTCTCCCCCGGGCGCACGGGTCGGCGGAACTTCACCTTGTCAATGCCAGCGAAGAGCGCCAGCTTGTCGCGGTTACCGGGCAGCGACAGGGCCGCCAATGCCCCAGTTTGCGCGAGGGCCTCCACGATGATGACCCCGGGCATGATGGGCTCCCCCGGGAAGTGGCCCGCGAGAAATGGGGTGTCGGGAGCCAGCGTCCACCGGGTACGTGCCGACTCGCCCGGCACCAGTTCCACAATCTCGTCCACGAACAGGAACGGCGCGCGGTGCGGGAGGATCTCACTGGGTTCAGGAAGGCTGCTCACGATCCGGGAAGGGTACCCCTTTCGATGTTCGGTGGCTCCCGTATCGCGGGTCCCCGGCCAGGGTCACGCGGGTGGGTGTGGCGCCTGGACCGTATCCTCAGGCGCGTGAACTCCAACGTCCCCGCCCACGCCGCCGCATCGCCGCCCGGCACCCACCCCTCCACCTGCCCGCTGTGCGGGCTGGAGGGGGGTCGCGAAATCCTCGCTGGCACCGACCACCGGCGAGGCACACCGGGGACCTTCCGGGTCGTCGAGTGCCCGTCGTGCCGCCTTGCGCGCACCGATCCGTGGCCCGACGACCCCGGTGCGTGGTATCCGGACGAGTACCCGCAGCACGGGGGCAGCGAATCGCTCACCGCCAGGGCGTCGCGCGGTGCGCTGCAGCGGGCGTCGCGACCCGGTGCGGGGCGCGTTGGCCGACTCCTCGGTCGTGCCGTTCCCGAAGCCGATACCGGTGGCGCGCTGGCACCGGCGTCGCGAATTCTTGACGTTGGTGCAGGCACCGGTGGAGCGGTGGCGGCATTCCGGGCAGCGGGGCACGACGCCTGGGGCGTGGAGCCATCGCTGCGCGCCGTGCTGGTGGCCGAGGCGCGCGGCACCACTGGCGTGGTCCCCGGAGCGCTGGACGACGCGCTGGAGGGTGGTCTCATCCCCTCTGGTGACTACGACCTCATCCGCATGAGCCAGGTGCTCGAACACGTGCCCGACCCGGTTGCGCTGCTCCGCACGCTGCGCCGCATCATCTCGCCAACCGGACGACTGGTGGTGGGCGTGCCCAACCTCGACTCCCTTGCCCGGCGCATGACCGGCGGCGCATGGGATGGCCTCGAGTTTCCCCGCCACCTCGTGCATTACGAGCGCGAGTCGCTGCGGTGGGTGCTCGCCCTTGGTGGGTTCGCTGTCACTTCCATTCGCACTGCGCCGCTGCTCGGAGTGCTTCCCGGATCAATCGACGCCCGCACCGCCGGTGGGGGCCATCAGCGCGGCTGGAGCGACGCCCTCGTTGTGCGGGTAGCGATGTACCCGGTCGAGTGGACCCTCGGGGCCCTGGGTCAGGGCGATGGCCTGGTGGCCATCGCGGAGCCCGCCGGCAACTAGTGCTCGGCGGGCTCCGGCCCGGTACTACTCCTCGGCGTCAAACACCACGTCGTCGGCGCCGTCGTCGGCGTCCTGTGCGTCGTCCGGTGCAGCGAGCACCTCGACGTCGCCCTCTGGCGCCTCGGTCACCACGCCGTCCTCGCCCTCCAGTTCGTCACCGATCGGCTCGTCCGACTCCTCAACGGGTGCAGCCGTCATCACCCGGTCCTCGTCGCCCACGTCCATCAGGCGCACTCCCTCAGTGCTGCGCCCCATCCGCTTCACGGCGTCAACCTCAATGCGGATGACCTGGCCGAGCTCCGACATCAGCAGCAATTGCTGGCCGCCGCGCACGATCCGTGCGGTAATGAGCTCGCCCTTCTTGTCGCTCACCTTGATGGTGCGTACGCCCTTGGTGGGGCGCCCCTTGCGCGGGTACTCCGTGAGTGCCGTGCGCTTGCCATATCCGTTGCCGGTGACCACGAGCAGGTCGGCGTCGTCGTCGGCCACCGCAATGGCCAGCACCCGGTCGCCCTTGTCCAGATTCATGGCCCGCACGCCCTGCGTGCCGCGTCCAGTTGCGCGCACCTGCTCCTCGGCAAAGCGGGCAGCCTGGCCGCGGGCAGACACGATGAGCAGGTCGGCCTCGCCGTCGGTCAACTGCACGCCCACCAGTTCATCACCATCGGTGAGGCGGATCGCGATGATCCCCGCGTCCTTCAACACCGTGTTGTAGGCCGAGAACTCGGTCTTCTTCACCATCCCGGCCTTGGTGGCCAGCACCAGGTACTTGCCCTCGCCGTAGTCACGCGTGTTGAACACCTGGCGGATCTCCTCATCCGGCAGGAGCGCCAGCACGTTGGCGATGTGCCGGCCGCGGGCGTCGCGTGCGGCCGATGGGATCTCGTGCACCTTCTGGCGGTACACGCGGCCCTGATTCGTGAAGAACAGCAGGAAGTCGTGTGTGGACGCGATGAACAGGTGGTCAACCCGGTCCTCGTCCTTCAGCTTGGCGCCACGCAAACCCTTGCCGCCACGTCGCTGCGACCGGTACGTGGTAACCGGCAGGCGCTTGATGTACCCACCGGCCGTAATGGAGACGACCATCTCCTCTTCGGCGATGAGGTCCTCAAGGTCGATCTCGCCCTCTGCCGGCACGATCTCCGTGCGCCGTGCATCGGCGTACTTGCCGCGCACCTCGCCGAGCTCGTCGCGAATCACCTGGTACACGCGGTCCTCGTCACCCAGAATCGCGCGCAACTCGGCGATCTCGGTCTGAAGCTCGGCGTACTCGGCCTCAATCTTTCCCGCCTCAAGCTGGGTGAGGCGCTGCAGTCGCAGATCAAGAATGGCCCGTGCCTGAAGCTCCGTCAGGTCGAAGGTCTTCATGAGGCCCCCGCGGGCCTCTTCAGGATCGGCGGCTCTGCGGATGAGCGCAATTACCGCGTCGATGTCCTTGAGGGCGATGAGCAGCCCCTCCAGCACGTGGGCGCGGGTCTCGGCGCGCTCAAGGCGGAAGCGTGAGCGGCGACGGATGACGTCGCGCTGGTGATCGAGGTAGTGGCGGATGAAGTCGCGCAGCGAAAGCGTGCGTGGCACGCCCTCCACCAGTGCGATGGCATTGACGCCAAACGTCGTCTGCGCCTGGGTGTGCTTGTACAGCTTGTTCAGCACCACCTTGGGCACGGCGTCGCGTCGCAGCTCGATTACCACGCGAATACCGTCGCGACCGCTTTCGTCACGCAGGTCCGCGATCTCCTTCAGCACCCCGTCATTGGCCAGATCGGCCATTTTCCGGAGCATGTCCGACTTGTTCACCTGATACGGAAGCTCGGTGAACACGATCGCGTTTCGCCCGTGCTTGAGCGGCTCGTTGTGGGCCAGCCCGCGTACCACCACGCGGCCGCGCCCGGTGCGATAGGCCTCGCGCACGCCCGTCATGCCCACGATCTGACCCGCTGTGGGGAAGTCCGGAGCCCGCACGTGCTTCATGAGACCGTCAATGTCGATGTCGGGGTCATCGATCATCGCCAGGCAGGCGTCAATGACCTCGCCCAGGTTGTGCGGCGGAATATTGGTGGCCATTCCCACCGCGATGCCGGACGACCCGTTGACCAGCAGGTTGGGCACGCGGCTCGGCAGCACCGTGGGCTCGCGGCGGCGGTCGTCGTAGGTCGCGGTGGTGTCCACCGTGTTCTCGTCGATGTCCCGCAGCATCTCCGTCGCATACTTCGAGAGACGGGCTTCGGTGTACCGCATGGCGGCCGCCGAGAACTCCTGCGAGCCAAAGTTGCCCTGACCATCAACGGTCGGGTACCGGCTGTTGAAGTCCTGGGCCAGGCGCACGAGGGCGTCGTAGATCGCCGAGTCGCCGTGGGGGTGGTACTCACCCATCACGGTTCCCACGATGTTCGCGCTCTTCACGTAGCCGCGGTCCGGCTGCAGGCCGCGGTCGTGCATGGCAAACAGCACGCGGCGGTGCACGGGCTTCAGCCCATCGCGTACATCCGGCAGCGCGCGGCCCACGATCACACTCATCGCGTAGTCGAGATACGACGAGCGCATCTCCTCGCCGAGCTCGCGAGGTTCAATTCGTCCGTGTCGGTCGATGGTCATATCTAGACGTCCAGGTTCGCGACGGAGCGGGCATTCCGCTCGATGAACTCACGGCGCGGCTCAACCCGGTCACCCATAAGCGTTGAGAACAACTCCTCCGCGGCAGCGGCGTCATCCATGGTCACCTGCTGCAGCACCCGTCGCTCCGGGTCCATTGTGGTCTCCCACAATTGCTCGGCATTCATCTCGCCGAGCCCCTTGAAGCGGCTGAGCTGGATTCCTTCGCGGGCCAGCTCCATCACCTGGCCGCGCAGGGCGTCGTAGGTGGGCGCCTCGCGCCTGCGGGACCCGCGCAGCACCTCGAACGGTGCCTCCCCCACCACGTCGCGCAACTTGGCGCGTGCTCCCCGAAATGATGCGAGTTCCCGGGTATCAAACAGCGCCATCGGGATGTTCACCGTGCGCGCCTCGCCGGTACGTGTCTGGATGGATCGCGCACGCACCACGCGTGCGCCGTGATCGGTGCCAATTACCGACAGCGTCGCGCTGTCGCTGCTGGACGCCTCGACCACCGCCACAAGCGCCCGTACGTCTGAGGGCTGTGCCTCCACCAGGCCGTAGGCCTGCACGAAGTCGATGAGCTCGTTGCCGTAGTTGGCCCGCAGTGCACCCGACCAGCCATCGTGCTCGCGCAACGCACGGCCATACCGCTGAAAACGGGCTTTGGTGAGGTCGCTCTCCGTGCCATCTGCGGTAATCAGTCGCATCTCGCCCATGTTGCGCTCGAGCAGCCACTCCTCGAGGTCGGGCTCCTTCTCGATGTACTGCTCGGTGCTGCCCTGCTTCACCTTGTAGAGCGGCGGCTGTGCGATGTACACGTAACCGGCATCCACGATCTCGGGCATCTGCCGGAACAGAAACGTGAGGATGAGCGTGCGGATATGCGCACCGTCCACATCGGCGTCGGTCATGATGATGAGCTTGTGGTACCGGGCCTTTGTGAGGTCGAAGTCGGCCCCGATTCCGGTGCCCATGGCGGTGATCATCGCCTGGATCTCGGTGTTCGAGAGCACCTTGTCGAGGCGGGCCTTCTCGACGTTGATGATCTTGCCGCGGAGCGGCAGGATCGCCTGAAAGCTCGACTGGCGCGCGCCCACCGCAGAACCGCCGGCGGAGTCGCCCTCCACCAGAAAGATCTCGGTGTTCGCGGGGTCGCGATCCGAGCAGTCGGCGAGCTTGCCGGGCAGGCTCGTGGAGTCCATCACTCCCTTGCGCCGTGCCATGTCGCGCGCCTTGCGGGCGGCCATGCGGGCCTGGGCCGCGTACGTGGCCTTCAGGCAGATGGCCTTGGCCACCGCGGGGTTCTCTTCGAGAAACTCCCCGAGCCGCTGATTTACCACCTGCGCAACGAACCCCGAGAACTCGCTGTTGCCGAGCTTCGTCTTGGTCTGGCCCTCAAACTGGGGATCCCGCAACTTCACCGAAACGATCGCCGTGAGACCCTCGCGGGTGTCGTTTCCCTCGAGGTTGTCGTCCTTCTCCTTCAGCAGACCCTTGGCGCGCGCGTAATCGTTGAGCGTGCGGGTGAGCGCTGTGCGGAATCCGGTGAGGTGGGTTCCGCCCTCATGCGTGTTGATGTTGTTCGCGAATGTGTAAACCGACTCGGTGAAGCCGGTGGTCCACTGCAGCGCGATCTCCGCCTGCCCCTCGTCGCCCTCCGACGAGATGGAGATGACGTCGCCGTGCAGGGGCTCACGCGCCGCATTGAGGTGCTTCACGAAGTCAACGAGGCCACCCTGATAGAGAAAGCGGTCCTCGCGGCGCTCTGCGCGCTCGTCGGTGAGGGTGATCTCCAGGCCGCGGGTGAGGAATGCCGTCTCGCGGAAGCGCGTGAGGAGGGTGTCGTAATCAAACCCGAGCTCCTCGAAGATGTCGGGGTCGGGCGAGAACGTAATGCGCGTGCCATTGCTGTCGGCGCGACCGATCTCCTGGATGGGCCCGTCGGGTGCGCCCCGGTGATAGCTCTGTTCCCACACGGCGCCGTCGCGCTGGACCGTCGCCACCAGGTGCTCAGACAGCGCGTTGACCACGCTGACGCCCACCCCATGCAGGCCACCGGACACCTTGTAGCCCTCGCCGCCAAACTTTCCGCCGGCGTGCAGCACGGTGAGCACCACCTCGAGTGCGCTCTTGCCGTCCTGGTCCGCCATCGCCGACACGGGGATGCCACGGCCATCGTCGGTCACCGAGCATGAGCCGTCTGGGTGAAGCACCACGTCGACGCGTGTGCAGTGGCCGGCCATGGCCTCGTCCACCGAGTTGTCCACCACCTCGTACACCAGGTGGTGAAGCCCCCTCGGCCCGGTCGAACCGATGTACATGCCCGGCCGCTTGCGGACGGCCTCAAGGCCCTCCAGAACGGTGATCGCCCCCGCGTCATAGCGGGCTGCATCGGTGGTGGCGTCAAACGCCTGGTCGGCCGTATCTGTCACTCGACTCCTCGTCGCGGGGAGGGCGGCGCCGGGTGTGTCTGAACCCCGGATTCGCCCTGCGTATACAGCACAGAATCTACCAGTGGCCTCCACGGAATCCGGGTCCGTGAGGGCCTTCCGTCACCCCTTGGAACGATCCATTGACCGGGCCGCCGCACGTGCCACAAGATCGCGAAGCGCCGGGTCCTCAATCGACTCCGCCGCGCGGGCACCGGCGGCCGCCGCATCGGGTGAGGGAGGGGGCAGATCCACGGCCACCACCGGGCCCGGGTCGGGCTGCGGGATGGCGTGATCGGCCACCACAAAGCGCAGTCCACCCACCGCATTGGGGTCGCCCAGAATGGTCGCGAGCCGGTCCATCAGCTCGTCGCCACGCATGTCCAGTTCCTGTGCCCACACGGCGTCGGTACACGCCACCGTCACCACACCAGCCCGCGAGCGGCGGATGGGGTATGCGTGGTTCACCGTGCCGGGGCCAGAGGCCTCCGCCCACGCGGCGCGCACTGATGTGAGCACCGAGTCGCCGTCGTGGGTGAAGCGCCTGGTGGCGCGCCCCACCAGGTCGGCGATTGCCGCAGGGTGTCGTCGGTGTCTATGCCGCAAGGAGCCCCTCCCGCACCGACAGTACGCGTGCCCCGCGATCGGCCGCCGCCTGGGCCGCCACCGGGTCGGCCGTGGTCAAAATGCACTGGCCCTGCCCCACGGCGGCGTCCAGCAGCAGGCCGCGCCTGGTGGGATCGAGCTCCGACAGCACATCGTCCAACACGAGGATGGGCAGGCCGGACCTCGCGCCCAGGTGCTCCCGGTGCGCCATCAAGAGCGCGAGCACGGCCGTTCGCTGCTCCCCCTGGCTGCCCGTACGCCGCAGGTCGGTTACGCCGTCGCCCCTCTGCTGCCCGATAAACACATCGTCCCGGTGCGGACCCGCGAGGGTCTGCGCCGCGCTGATCTCCCTGTCGCGTGCTGCCTCCAGACGCTCCGTGAGGGCTGCGGGCAGGTCGGTGTCAGGCACATCGGCGAGCGAGGTCGGGGATGGCTCCAACCCCATGATTCCGTCAGCGCCTCCACCGAGGTCGGCGAGCCACCGGGCAAAGGGCTCCGCCAGCGACCGCATGGCATCGCGTCGCGCCGTGATGATGCGCGCGCCGGTGCTCGCGAGACCCGGCTCCCATGGCAGCACCGCATCCACGCCTGTGCGCCCCGCGCGTACCGACCTGAGTGCTGCGTTGCGTTGCGACAACGCCGACCCGTACGCAACAAGATCGTCCGCGTATCCCGGCACCGCCGCCTCGAGCAGCCGGTCGAGGTGCCGTCGTCGTGCCGCCGGGGGGCCCTTCACGGCGCGAAGCTCCTCTGGGAGGAACACCAGCACACTGCCGGCCGCGCGCCAGGCGCCCAGCGATCTCACCAGCTCGCCATCGATTGACAGCTTGCGACCCGTGCGTGGCGCATACCCGATGTCTCGCCGGCGAGCACCATCCGGGCCGGTCAGTTCGAGCCCCACATGCAGGGCGCTTGCGCCCACCCTGATGGCCTCCGCCTCGCGAGAGGTGCGGCACGACACGCCAAGACAGGCCAGCACGAGGGCTTCCACAAGGGAGGTCTTCCCCGCGCCGTTTGGTCCCGACAGCACGATTCCGCCGGGAGGCAGATCCACCGTCAGACGCGACCACGATCGCACGTCTGACACCTCAAGCCGGCTGGCAGTCCAGGTCCCGGCCACGAGGGACTATCCCGGCAGGCGGATGGGCATGAGGAGGTACCGGTGATCATCGGACTCTCCGCGAAGCAGCCCGGGGCGCAGTGGGCTGATGAGCCCCAGCCGCACCTCGTCACCCTCAATCCCCTCAACACCCTCTCGCAGGAAGTCTGCGTTGAAGCCGATCTCCAGCAGCTCGCCTGAATAGGGCACGGGCATCGATTCGCGACCCTCGCCCACCTGCTCGCTGGCGGTTGCGACGATGAGTTGCCCCTGTTCAAACCGCAGGCGCACCGGCGACGTGCGCTGCGCGAGCACGGCGATGCGGGTGAGCACGGCGAGAAACTCCGACCGCTCAAGGCGCACGTCGTGATCGAACTCCGCGGGGATCAGTTGCCGGTAGTCGGGGAACTGGCCGTCGATCACACGGGTGGTCAGGCTGACTCCAGCAATCCGGATGGTCGCCTGCTGCTCTCCCAGCACCAACTCAACCTCGGCGTCCTTCGCCTGTCCGGCCAGACGGGTGGCCTCGGCCACGGCGCGGGCTGGCAGGATCGCTTCGCGTACGTCGGTCGGCGGGTTCTCGAGCGCCACGGTGCGCACCGCAAGGCGATAGCTGTCGGTGGCGGCCATGGTGAGCCCATCGGGACCCACGCGCACAAGCACGCCGGTGAGAACGGGCCGGGTCTCGTCACGCGATGCCGCGCGCACGACGCGTTCGGCGCAGGTGACAAAGCGGTCGGCCGGAATCGGAAGGCCCACCCCGGTACCGGCGGGGAGTTCCGGGTACTCGCCGGCCTGGTGGCAGTTGAGGCTGAACGACGAGCCCCCGCCCGAGATCTGAACTTGTCCCTCGTTCTGGTTATGCACCACGGAGACCGGGCCGGGGGACATGCTGCGCACGAGGTCGGCTGCGAGCCGCGGGAGCACCACCGAACCGTGCTCCTCCACGCCGGCGTCCTCAAGCGGCACCCGGATCGACATCTCCATGTCGGTGGCCGCGAGTTCGACCACGCCCTCTTCGGCGCGCAGCAGCACGTTGGCGAGAACCGGGATGGTTCCCTTGCTGGATGCCGCCCGAGAGGCCATGGCCAGGCGGGTGGCGAGTTCATCACGAGGGCAGGTCAGGCGCACTCGGTGAGCGTACCGGATGCCCGGCGAACCATGCGCACTCCACAGCACCTATGGGTTACGACTGTCTCACTGAATAGAGAAAGAAGTTTGTAGTCAACGTCATAGGCCCTGTGGAATCTGGGGATGAGGGGTTGTTATG
>CANJMX010000006.1 GCA_947475125.1 Actinomycetota bacterium | reverse complement strand
ATCGCCAACGTGGCGAGCCGCGAGATCGAGGGCGTGCACGCCAACGACCACGTGAACATGGGGCAGAGCTCCAACGACGTGTTCCCGTCTGCGGTGCACCTTGCCGCCCTTGACGAGATCACGCACAAGCTGCTTCCGGCCCTTGCGGCCCTTGAGAAGGCATTCTCGGCCAAGGCTGAGGAGTTCAAGGACCTCGTCAAGGCCGGGCGCACGCACCTGATGGACGCCGTGCCCGTGACCCTCGGCCAGGAGTTCGGCGGGTATGCGGCACAGATCCGCCTCGGCCGTGCGCGCATCAGCGACACGCTGCCGCGTCTTGGGATGATCCCGCTCGGTGGCACCGCCACAGGCACGGGGCTCAATACGCATGAGAAGTTTGCGGAGATGGTTCGCGCAATCATGTCGTCGGAGACCGGCCTGCCTATCTCCGGTCCCGCAGACCCCTTTGAGGCGCAGGCAAACCGGGATGGTCTGGTTGAAGCATCTGCAGCGCTCAAGATGCTCGCGGTCTCGCTCATCAAGATCGCCAACGACCTGGCCTGGATGGGATCGGGTCCGCGCTGCGGCCTTGGCGAGATCTTCCTGCCCGAGCTCCAGAAGGGCTCATCGATCATGCCCGGCAAGGTGAACCCGGTCATCCCCGAGGTCGTCATGCAGGTGGGCGCCCAGGTGATTGGCAACGACACCGCCATCACCATTGGCGGCACGCAGGGCAACTTCGAGTTGAACGTGCGCATTCCGTTGATGGCGCGCAACCTGCTGCAGTCGATCTCGCTGCTCACCAACACGGTGACGGCATTCAGTGAGAAGTGCGTCGAGGGCATCACCCCGAACTTCGAGGGCCTTAACAAGCACGCGGAGGGCACATTGGCCGCCGCGACCGCCCTCAACCCGTACATCGGGTACGACCTCGCCGCCGAGATCGTGAAGGACGCAACGAAGACCGGTCGCTCCCTGCGCGAGGTTGCGAGGGAGAAGGGCGTGGACGAGGAGACCCTCGAGAAGGCGCTCGACCTGAAGAAGATCGCCCAGGGCGGTCTGATCTAACGACGCCGGGCGGGGCAGACCGGGGACGATGGGGAAGGCCTGCTGGTCGGCTCCCCAGCGCCCCCGGCCCACCCGTGCACTTTTGTCACGGCGACTGACCCCCACCGGGGTCTGACCCCAATTCGGCGGTCACCGCTGTCCCCCAGGGCGCCGCCCTGCCCGAAAACCCACTCAAGTGCAGGTGCTTCACACTCCCGCGCGCCGGTGTGTGCCTTCTGTCACGGCGACTGACCCCCACCGGGGTCTGACCCCATTGGAAGGTGAGTCGTCGTCCTGTGCGCTTTTGTCACGGCGACTGACCCCCACCGGGGTCTGACCCCACTGTGGCTAGGTGCCTCGCACCTCTCGCGACCATTCCTCGCCTGCGGCGATGATCAACTCGCGCAGATTCACCTTTGGTGTCACGAAGGGGGGTGGATTGGGCAATAGGCCCATGAGGTCGGTGCTCACCAGCACTTGTCCGTCGCAATCGGTGCCGGCTGCGATTCCGATGGTGGGGGCTCCGACGGCGGGGGAGATGCGTGTTGACACGGCCGGGTCGACCGCCTCGATGACGATGGCGAAGCAGCCGGCCTGATCCAGTGCCACTGCGTCGGCCAGAAGCTGGTCAGATTCTGTCTGCGTGCGGCCCTGCTTGCGGTAGCCGCCCTCTGCTGTCTGGGGGAGGAGTCCGACGTGTCCCATCACGGGGATCCCAGCGGCGATGATCGCCTTCACCTGCGGGATGAGGGCACCCTCGAGCTTCACCGACTGCGCCCCGGCTGCGATGAGGGCCCGGCTGCTCTCAACTGCCTGCTGGGGGGTGCCGTACGTGTCGGCGGGCAGATCACCCGTGATGTGGGTGCGAGTGGCGCCATTGGCGACTGCGCGTACGTGGTGCTCCATCATTGCCAGCGACACGGCGCGGGTGGACTCGTAGCCCAGTTCCACCTCACCCAGACTGTCGCCCACCAGGATGATGTCCAGGCCCACACCGTCGAGTGCCAGGGCCATCGGGTAGTCGTACGCCGTCAGCACCGCGAGACGCCGACGGCCCTTGGCCGACCTCAGGTCGGCCGCAGAGAGGGCGGTTACTCGACCTCCCACATGATCGGGACCATGTCCTCGACCATCTCGGTGACGCGGTTCTGGGAGTTCACATGCACCACCGTGGGCTCGTAGTGCTCGCCCAGTTCCGACTCATCAAACTCGGCGTACGTGAGGATGATGACCAGATCGCCGGGATGGGCGAGCCGGGCAGCAGCGCCATTGAGGCATACGTCGCCGCGCCCACGGGGGCCATGGATCGCGTAGGTCTCAAAGCGGACACCGGTGTTGATGTTGAGCACCGATACCTTCTCGTACTCGCGGATGTCCGCCAGGTCGAGCAGGTCGCGGTCCACGGTGATGCTCCCCACGTAGTTCAGGTTGGCATCGGTCACGGTTGCGCGGTGGATCTTGCTCTTCAACATCGTGCGTGCTCGGGGCACTGCGGTCCTCCGTGTGGTGGGAACGGGCAACTGCCGGTTGTCGATCAATCGCGCCGGACCGACGCGGGCTGCAACGCACAGAAGGGACGGACCCTCCAGGCGTGAGATGGGAAGAAAGGTGTCGGGGTCGACCACGGCTGCGTACTCGGGCTCGCAGCGTGGCTCTGCGCGCATGGCGGCCATGGCCGCTTCCTCAATCCGCGCCCCGTCGCACTCGCCCTCCTCGGCGAGTGATGCGGCGTCGGCAAGGGCGCGCGACAGCACCACGGCCGCAGCGCGGTCGTCGGTGTCCAGGTAGGCGTTGCGGCTGCTCATTGCCAGTCCGTCGCGCTCACGGATGATCGGGGCCACGATCATCTCGATGTCGTCCAGATGCAGGTCGCGCATCATCCGGCGGATCACGGCCACCTGCTGCGCGTCCTTCTGGCCAAAGATCACCCGGTCGGGGCGCACAGCCGTGAGCAACTTGGCCACCACGGTCGCCACGCCAGCAAAGTGGTGGGGGCGGATGGCCCCCTCCAGCACCTCGGCCGGGCCGCCCACCTCAACCGTCATCGCGAAGCCATCCGGATAGACCTCGTCAACGGGCGGCGCCCACACCAGACCCGCTCCGGCCGATGCGGCCAGTTCGAGGTCCCGGTCCTCATCCCGCGGGTACGCCGCAAGGTCCTCGGCGGGGCCGAACTGGGTGGGATTGACGAACAGCGACACCACCACGGCGTCACCCGCCTCGTGCCCGATGCGCATGAGCGACAGGTGGCCCTCGTGAAATGCGCCCATCGTGGGCACCAAAGTGATTCGCCGACCCTCGGCACGCAGCGCTGCAATGGCAGCGCGCAGGTCCGTAATCGTGCGGACCACTGTGGGTCGCGGGGCCTGTGGCGTGGTGTGGGCTGAGGTCGCGGTCATCGTCAGAATGGCGACTGGCTGACCATCGTGGGGAAGCGCGCAGGGCGACGCGCCCACCGGTTTTGGGTGGGCCACGCCGAACCGGACTCGCTCCAGTCCCCGACAGGGGTACCAGGCTTCTCGCCGTGCTCGGATGCGGCAATCTAGACCGCCGGGGACCCATGAAACAAGGGCTTGCGGCGAACCCGTTGGGGCGTCCGGTCGCGCACGTAGCCTCATGCGGTGATGAGCGATGCTGCCGTCCGTGCGCAGGCCCTTGAGCGACTGGCGCAATCGCTGCGTTCCTGCACGCATTGTGCCCTCGCAGAGGGGCGCGCAACCGTGGTTGTGGGGGCGGGAGATCCCAACGCCGATCTCATGTTCGTGGGCGAGGCCCCGGGTGCCAATGAAGACCGCACCGGCGTCCCATTTGTTGGTCAGGCCGGCAAGTTGCTCGACACCCTGCTGGAGGGCATCGGCCTCACGCGCGATCACGTGTTCATTGCCAATGTGCTCAAGTGCCGGCCTCCCGGCAACCGCGACCCGCTCCCCGGCGAGATCGAGGCCTGTCAGGGATATCTTGCCGAACAGGTGTCGCTCATCCGTCCCCGGCTCGTGTGCACGTTGGGCAACTTCGCCACCAAACTCATCTCGGGCCGCCCCGATGGCATCAGCACGGTGCACGGGCAGGTGCAGCAGGTGGAGTTCGGCGGGGTGGGTATCACCCTCTTTCCCGTGTTCCATCCGGCTGCCGCGCTCTACACACGCACGATGCTCGGCACGCTCCAGGAGGATTTCGCGCGCATACCCCCACTTATTGGGCTGAAGGGGCGCTCCGGCACCGGGGGCGCGCCAGATGACACCGGCGCCACCGCCGATGCACCGCCCACATCCCAGATGGACCTCTTTTGACCACCGTGGCCGAGATCACCACCCACACTGCCGAGCAGACCGAGGCGATCGGTGCGGGTATCGCATCGTTGCTCGTGGCGGGCGACATCGTGCTTCTGCGGGGCGACCTCGGCGCGGGCAAGACCACGCTCGTACGCGGTGCGGCTCGTGCGCTCGGGGTGGAGGGGCCCATCACCAGTCCCACCTTCACCATCGCCAACGCCTACGTGGGTCGCATTCCGGTTGCCCACCTCGACGCCTGGCGCCTGAGCGACCCGGATGACGAGGAGATCGGACTGGCCCTCGAGGCCATTGGTGACGACGGCGTGGCATTCATTGAATGGCCCGATTCCATTGCGGCGGGACTGCCGGAGCCCAGGGTCTCCGTGGACATCGGGCATGGCGGCGGCGACGCACGGCTGCTTCGCTTGACGGGCCGCGACCGCGGCACCGACCAATCGCTCGGGGAACTTGTTGATCACCTTCGCGCTTGACACCGCGACTCCCACTCCGTCGCTCGCGCTCGTGGGCGACGATGGCGTCATCGCCGAGCTGTGGCTTGGCCGGGTGCCGGGGGGCGGGCGCCGGGTGCTTGAGGCGGCGCACCACCTTCTGGGGGCATGCGGTGTGGTGCCCGGAGACCTTTCGCAGATCGTCGTCGGGGTTGGCCCCGGCGGCTTTACGGGCATCCGGATCGGTATTGCCACGGCACTGGGTCTGGGGCAGGCACTCGGTATCCCTGTGCACGGCGCGTCGAGCCTTGAGGCCCTCGCGCTCGGGGCGTCTGTGGCCTGCAGGGAGGGCGAGTTGATCGCCCCCGTTATTGATGCTCGGCGCCGGGAGGTATTCGCAGGCGCGTATGCGCCCGACGCCGAGGGCGGCCTTCGCCAGGTCATCGCACCGGCTGCCTGGGATCCCGCGGCGTTCAGCCTCGCGCTCGGGAAGGCGGGCCCCGCAGTGCTCGCTGGCGACGGCGCTCTGCTCGTCCCGGCTGGGCTGGCTGCGCGGATGGCTCCCGACGGCACGGTGCAGCGGGTGAGTGCGGCGCAACTGGTTGCCAGGGTCGCCCAGGTTGGCCCGCTGCCAGTTCTCCCGTCGTACCTGCGTCTGCCCGACGCGGAGGAGAAGCGCCTGGAGCGCCTCGCGGCGGAGGCACCGGCGTGACCCGGGCGCCGGGCGGAGCCACCAAGGTGCGGGTGCGGCTCGCGCACGGCGGCGACCTCGACGCCATAGTGCGCCTTGAGTTGAGCAGCGATCCGGTCGCCTGGAGCCGACCAATGCTCGCGGCCGAACTGGAGCGCTCGGAGGGCGTTCTGCTGGTGGCCACCGAGCGGAAAGAGGTCATCGGCTACATCTGCTGCGCGGGCCAGGGCGACTCGTGGCATGTGCTGAACCTGGTGGTTGACCGCGGATGTCGAAACCGGGGGGTGGGCGCGCAACTGCTGGATGCCGCCATCGCGGTGCTCCACGGCAATCCGTATCGCCGTTACACACTCGAGGTCCGCGTCTCCAACGAGCCCGCCATCCGCTTGTATCGCAGTCGTGGGTTCACCGATTCCGGCGTCCGGCCGCGGTACTACTCAAATAACCAGGAGGATGCGCTGATCATGTGGCTCGAGGAGGGGGAGACAGCGGCATGACCGACCTCGTGCTCGCCATCGAGACCTCATGCGACGAGACGGCCGCTGCCGTGGTGGATGGCCGCCGCATTCTCTCGAGCATCGTGGCGTCGCAGGCCGAGCTGCACAGCGTGTACGGCGGTGTGGTCCCTGAAGTTGCCGCACGCCACCACCTCACCACGGTCAATGCGGTTGTGGATGAGGCCCTGCGCGAGGCGGGGGTCTCCCTCAACGACATCGCGCGCATCGCGGTCACCCGCAGGCCCGGGCTTATCGGGGCCCTGCTGGTGGGGGTGGCCACAGCCAAGGCACTGGCGTACGCCACGGGCAAGGATCTGGTGATGGTCGATCACCTTCACGGCCATATCGCTGCAGTGTGGCTTGAGCCGCTCGCGCTCGATGCGCCGTTTGTTGCACTCACGGCATCCGGGGGTCACACACGCATCGATCTCGTAGAGGACTACGCGGCGCCCCAATTGCTGGGGCAGACGCTCGACGACGCTGCGGGGGAGGCCATCGACAAGGGCGCTCGTCTTCTGGGTATCCCATATCCCGGAGGGCCCGGTCTCGAGCAGCTCGCCCGCGAGGGCGACTCGTCGGCCTTCGACTTCCCCGTCGGGCTCCGGGGCCGCGGGCCAGGGCTCGATTTCTCGTACGCAGGGGTAAAGACCGCGCTCCTCTACGTCGTGCGCGACCTCGGTGAGGAGGGCACCGCTGCCCGACGTGCCGACCTCGCGGCCTCGTACCAGGAGGCCATCGTGCGCCCGCTGGCCGACCGCCTTCTCCGTGCCGCCGAAATCCATGGCATGCCGGCTATCTCCATTGGCGGCGGCGTCGCGGCCAATGGCCGCCTTCGTCAACTCGTGGAGGAGGGCGCATCAGCGCGTGGCCTCAGGGTGGCCATACCCGACCGCTCCCTCTGCACCGACAACGCCGCCATGATCGGTGCGGCCGCGGCGTTCACCCCTGCCATCCCGTGGCCTCATTACGTTGGCGAAGACGCCATTGCCACCGCGCCTCCGGGGGGTATCGCCGCATGAGCCGCTCATCCCGACGCAGCCGCCACCTGGCACGACGGCTCGGCATCACGCTGGCGGCGGCCGCCGTGATCGTCACCCCTGCGGTGCTCGTGGCCCAGGTCGGGGCGGGCTCCGGCAGCGATTCCGAGCAGGCGCTACTCGCGGCAACGGCATGGCACGACTGGGTTGACGGTCAGCGCGCACCGCAGGTAGTGCCGCCGGGCGACACCGAGTCGGCGATCATCGTGCTTGATGGCGACTCGATCACCGATACCCCGGAGGCCGGTCGCGCCGCCGCACTCACACGTATTCAGGCCGATCAGCTCGCGGTCGAGGCGTCGGTTCAGGGCATGGGTGGGCTCGTCACCCAGCGGTACCGCACCCTCATCAACGGTCTGGCGGTGAGGGTTCCCACCGCGCACCTCGCAGGGCTCGGGGAGATTCCGGGTATCGCGGCGGTGGTGCCTGTGCAGTATTTGGCGCCCGCCGCCGCCACCACGTCGGATGCCGTCCCCACGGGCGACGGAGGGCAGGAGACACCGCCCCTTGCCCCGGCTGGCGGGGCGCCGGCCCACGTGGCGCTCATCGACACCGGTGTGGACGCGTCTCATCCATGGCTGGGTGGAGGCATTGGCCCCAATCGGCCCATCGTGGGCGGATTTGACCTCGTGCAGGTCGATTCCGACCCATCGCCCGATCCGGCTGATCCCGCCGCCGAGGCCCACGGCACACAGATCGCCTCCATCATTCTGCGCTCCCCCGCGCTGGCGGGTCTGGCCCCGCAGCAGGTGCCGCGCCTTCTCGCGTACCGCGTGACGGCACGCGAGCAGGTGGATGGCCAGGTGCGCACGCTCGCCCGCTCCGATCGGGTGCTTGCGGCCCTCGAGATGGCCGCCGACCCGAACCGCGACGGCATGCCCGGTGATCACGCCGATGTCATTGCACTGGGGTTGGCCCGCGGCTTCGGTGGTGGGGGAATTGACCCGGTGGCCCGTGGACTGTCGGCTGCCAACCGTGCGGGCGCCGTGGTTGTGGCGCCTGCGGGTAACGACGGCCCCACGGGCCTCTTCCCGGGTTCGGTGGGCGACCCCGCCTCAGCCCCGGGCGTGCTTACCGTTGGAGGCGTCGCCGGGGCAGGGGGGCCACGTACCGCCGATCTCAGCGCATCGGTGGGCCCCGCGGGAGCCATGCTCGGAACGCTGCCGCTGATGGGCGCCGACCCCGGGTCGCCCGTGCTGGAAGGTGCCACCCTTGTGCCTGCCAGCGGCGAGTCCGGCGTGGGTACTGGGCTCGACACACGCGACTTCGCAGGCCCCGATGGCCGCAGCACCATCGCCGGCGCCATTGCCATGGTCACGCGAAGCGGTGCCCCCATCCAGGAGGTTGCACGGCGCGCCGCATCCGCGGGCGCCATCGCTCTGGTGGTGTGGGATGAGTCGGGCGCGGGCGCGTTCCCGGGTATCAGTGGCGGGTCCGCCTCCCCGATTCCCATCGTTGGGCTCGGTCGCCAGCAGGGCGCTGCGCTCATTGACCTGCTCAGGAAGAACCCCTCGATGACGGTGTCCATTTCGCCCAATGCGGTGGCCGACGCAACCCCGGCTGTCGCGTCGTTCTCGTCACGCGGGCCGTCGGCATCCGGCCGGTTGGAGCCTGATCTGGTCGCTCCTGCGGTGGGTGTGGAGGCGGCCTTCCCCGGCATCGATTCCGGGGGCACTCCGCTTCAGGCGCCGCTCAGTGGTACGTCGGCCGCAGCCGCAACGGTTGCCGGCGAGGCCTTGCGGCTGCGCATTGATCACCCGGGCTGGACGCCGGCCGATATACGCAGCGCCCTTGTGCAGTCAACCGGGCAGGTGCCGGACGCGGGCGCGGTCGATCAAGGCGCGGGACAGGCACCCGACGCGGCGTCGCTGCCGTCCCGGGCGCTTCCGGGCGTCTCTATCGACCCACCAATCATCAGCGGCCCGCGCTCGCGCAGCGATGACACCCAGATGGGCTTCACCGTGCACGACCTCACCGGCACCGGGGGCACGTACCGCGTACTTCAGCAAGGTGATGACGGCGCATACTCGCCGATCGGCGCGGCATTCGATCTGGCGCCCGATGGGCGTCACCGCGGCACCGTCACGATTCCGCGCGGCCCGGAGAGCGGCGACGGGGTCTTCCGGGCCCGGATCCTGGTGGTGCCCGACGGGGGCCAGGTTGCCGCCGGTTCGGCGCTGGTGTGGTCGGCACCCGTGGCGCCATCGCCCCAGGCTGCACTTGGCGTGCCAACGATCGATACGGGTGGCGCGGGTATCGGCCAGGTGACAGTGCGCGTTGGCATGCGCGATGTGCGCTCTGATGGCCTCGCGGCGGTCACGCTGCACGACGTCAGCCTGTCGCTGCGGCCAGTGGGCGGCGGCGTGACCATCCGCATGACCGGTGCCGAACCCACGGGTGACTGGCCGGCATCCACCTACCGCCTGGCCCTCTCGCAGCGCGATGCCCAGGGCACTGATGTGCCCCCTGGTCGGTACCGCCTTGTGGTCACCGCGCGGGGTACGGGCGGGGCGGACCTTCGCACCGTATCGGCGCCATTCCGAGTTCGATAGCGACACCGTGTGTCACGGGCGCTTGCGACGGCAAGTGCTCACGGGCTAGTTTGTAACGTCCTGATACAAGCGGTGAACGGATTCACGTGGCAGAACAACTCACACTCGGGGTCGCAGCGCGGCTCTCCAGGTACCTGCAGGTGCTTACGCAGGCCAAGCGGATGGGGAAGACCTCCATCTCCAGCCAGGCCATCTCCGAGTACACCAACGTGAACCCCACGCAGATCCGCCGCGACCTCTCCGGCTTCGGCAAGTTTGGCAAGCGGGGCGTGGGCTACGACATCGACACGCTCATCGCGCAGATCCGAAAGATCCTGCGCACGTCCGGCCAGCACAACATCGCGTTGTTCGGGTCGGGCAACCTCGGCCAGGCGATTGCCGGATCGGGCGCATTTGCCGACCACGGCTTTCGTGTCTCGGCCATGTTCGATGTCGACCCCGACAAGGTGGGCCTGCGTATCGGCGACCTCACAGTGCGCAACTACAGCGAACTGCCCCTCGTCATTGAGAACGAGGGAATTGAGGTGGGGGTACTGGCCATCCCGGCCGCGGCCGCGCAGCAGGTCGCCGACGACCTGGTGTCATCGGGCGTCAAGATCATCTTCAACTACTCCGATGCACTGCTGTCGGTGCCGAGCGACGTGACGGTGCACACCTCAAGCCCCGCCGTCGAGCTGCTGTACGCGCTGTACTTCTACCTGAGCTGAGGCAGGCGGCTCAGGCCGCTGGTGGTACGGCCGCCGGAATGCCGTCGTCTCCCACATGCACCATGGTGAAGCGGCCGGTGGTGCACAGCTCGCGTGACCCATCAGCGGGGTTCTCGCGGTGCACCTCAACGGCCACCACCATGCTGGTGCGCCCCACGGACTCCACGCGGGCGATCAACTCAACGAAGTCGCCCGAGAAGATGGCGGTGCGGAACTCGATTTCGTCAACCTTGCGGGTGACGCATGTTCCTCGCGCCCGACGGGTGGCTGCCTGGTAGGCCGCACGATCCATCCACGCCATGAGGGTGCCCCCGAAGAGGGATCCCATGTGGTTGGTATCGCCGGGAAACACAATCTGGAGGGAGCGGGCTTCAGACATGTCGTCAGCCTATCTCGTAGCCCGCAGACGGCGGTCGCACCCACGGGTCAGCCTCGGCCGTCTGGGTTCCCGCCGTGGCGGCTCGTTCCCGGGATGAACCGCACCGGAACCACTTGAGCGAAAGGGCCACGGTTGCCGCGCTGGACGAGTGTGCGGGGCGTCCTACGGGCTGGCCGTGCCCGCACGCTCAGCAGCCCGGCGATCACCGGCCTCGTCCTCCGCGCCCGGGCCGGGTGCAGGTGGCGTGCTGTTGGGGCCAAAGACCGAGTGCCAGATGATGCGATCGAGTGTGTCCTGGGGCACGCGATCAATGCTGTGCAAGTCGAGGGAGTTGGAAAGCTTCGCGTCGGGGCTCGTGGCGTCGTTTCGCGCGAGCAGATCCACCTTGGCCGGGATCGCGGTGAACGGCGCGGAATTGGTGGGTGTGCTCGAAAACACGTCGTACATGGGAGTGGCCCGCGCATCGTTCAGCGTCAGCGGCTTCATGCCGATCATGATCTCGATGGTGCGTACCACCGACACGAGGTCGTAGCGCGTGTGAATTACCACGTCGCGTCGGGCGTAGGGGCTGATGACGAACGCGGGGATGCGGTGGGCGTTGATGTGGTCGGCCCCGTCCTGGGAGTCGTCCTCAACCACGAAGATGGCCGACGATGACCAGATGCGGGAGTGCGAAACCATGTCGATGATCTGCCCAATGGCCAGATCACTGTCGGCCACCATGGCCCTTGGGGTCGGGAAGCCGGTCTGGGTGCCCCGCGTGTGGTCGTTGGTGAGCGAGAGGTAGCTGAGTGCCGGGACCGTGCCGTGGCTCAGCTGTGCCCGGAAGCGCGCGGCGAAACACGACACGTGCGAGTAGGCGCCCGGTGGAGCACCCTCCGGGAGCACTGAGTCAAAGATCTCGCCCGTCAGCGGCCCGCTGGTGGAAAGCAACGTGCCGATCGAGTTGTCTGATGGGTAACACCCGGTTCCGTCAGGGGTGGTGAGCACGTCCGAGTGGGCGGCCACCGTCGTAACCCCGGTCTGCATCGCGGGGGTGCGGTCCTGGTCATCGATTTCCGGCATCGTCCCGGCGATGCCCTCGCCGTAGTTGAAGTACGAGATGTGCTGGCGCTCGGCCTGGTCGAACAGGAATCCATTCCCCGGCCAGCTGACGGCGAACATGCCGAAGTCGGCGGGGCGCATGCGGGCGTCGTAGTTGTGCACCCAGTTGCGGCTCACGTAGTCGGGAACGCCCGCGGATCCGGTCCAGAAGTGCCCTTGGATTGAGGCATCGGAGTTGGCCATGACGTTGTCGAGCAGCGGTGCGCGGCGCAGGATCGCCCGCGTGTTGGGGAGGACCTCGGGCCCGAATACCTGAAGTCGTGGCTCACTCCGCCCGCGACCGATTCCCCCGAGCATCTGGTCGTACGACCGGTTCTCCCTGACGATGAAGAAGACATGCTTGATCGGTCCGTTGGCACGCACTGGCGTAACGGAAGGTGCACTCGGTGCACCGGCTGGCTGCACCTGCGCCAGCGCTGTTGGGGTCATCGCACGGATCTGCGCATCGGATGGGAACGGCATCACCCCGGCGCGACCGCGCAGCATTGCCGCGCCGTACGTCACTCCTGAGTCAAAGATGTTGTAGTCGGGTGGCGTCTGCGGATGAAAGGCGAAGAAGATCGGGTCGTCCGCGAGAGTCGGATTAGGGCCCGCTGGGTTGGCCCCCACGTCCATTCCCCGGGCCGCGATCCACACGAGCCGAGAGGGGCGGCCGCCGCGGGCGGGGGATGCCAGCACTGCCTCCGGCTGGGATGCCGTCGGGATGCGGCCCACCATTGTCCATTCGCTTCCCGTGGGTGTCGCGGCACCCGGAATGCGGAACACGGCGACGTCGTCCGCACCCGATTCGGTCACGAGCAGGCGATCGCCTGCGGGCGAGAGCGCGACGCCTGTGGGCATGGTTCCAAGGCCCTCGCTCCGCTTGACCGAGAGCAGCCGCTCGCGGGTCCTGGTGCGGAGGTTGACCACTGCGACCTGATCACGGTTGGACAGGGCGACATAGGCCCGCGCGCCAGCCGCATCGATGGCGATGTCCTGCGGATGCGACAGCATCGGGCCAACACGGATCGTGTGCATTCTCGTGGCGGTCTTCATATTCACCACGGCAAGTGTCCCGGTGGCTTCGTTGGAGATCAGCCCCGTGCGGCCATCCGGCATGATCGCGGCACCAAACGGGTAGTCCCTGTACGCCCCCCCACTCGTGTGTACGTAGGCGGGGTGCTCGGGGTCGTTCACGTTGATCACCGCGGCGGCGTCGGCGAGGTTCAGCGCCACCAGCAGCTGACTGCCATCGGGTGACACGGCCAGCTGTTGGGGCCAGGAGCTCTGTGTTCCGGGAGCCGGCGGCGGGGCCGACTGAAGGGTGGGTGCCCAGCGTGGCGGGGGCACGTTGATGACACCGACCTGGTGCGCCTGGCCGCAGGTGGGAGTCC
The DNA here is from genome assembly GCA_947475125.1 of Actinomycetota bacterium. Lineage (GTDB taxonomy): Bacteria > Actinomycetota > Thermoleophilia > Miltoncostaeales > Miltoncostaeaceae > SYFI01. Next base: position 12,808 of record CANJMX010000006.1, on the reverse strand, counting down.
AACGGAAGACGAGGATGTCGTTCCCGGACGCGCCGGGGGCACCGTCGGTTGTGGGATGCCACAGCGAGTTCGCCAAGCCGGATACATACGCAAGCCTGTGCGTCGAGTCGAGGGCGATCCCGCCCGTGGCACCCGGCAGCCACAGGGTCTGGCACACCCGGCCGCGCTGCGTATCCACGATCCGTACGTCGTTGGTGTTGAGGCCCGCATCGACGGCCCACAAATAGCGCCCGTCAGCGGTGAGTGCGCCACCCATGGGCAGGTTGCCGAGCATCACCTGCTTCCCCTTCGGGTGAAGCTGACGACCACTGGGAAGCAGTCCGGTCGCGGGGCTCGGTATCGAGGCCGCGGTGACTGACGTAGTACCTGCCCCCAGCCCGGCTGTTGGCGCGAGGAGCGCAGTGGCGAATGCCAGAGGCGCCATCGCGCCCACCATGCCTCGGAAGGAGCGCTTCTTGATGTGATGCCAGGCTGCGGGCCGACCGGGGGTCTCGTCCCCGCGGCAAAGGCTGCGAGGGTGGTGGCTGTTCACTGCTCGCACCCTATCGCAACTCAAGAATGGCGACTGGTGCGCGCATGCGGGGGGTGGACGCCAACACGAATCGAGTGATGATTGATCCGATGGAGCGCCGCAATAGGCCCGGAGGTGGAGATCGGCCCCGCCGCGGCTGGGCGGAGGTCGACGAGGTTCTGGTGCGCGGCCGACGGAGGCGACGGCGTTCATAATAAAGTTCACGACACACCCCGATCCCGTCTGGAGCCCCGATGAACCGCCGCATTGCCACGACACTCGCCATTGTTGCCGCCGCCGGGGCCATTACGGTTGCCGTGGGCTGCGGATCGTCGTCGTCCGCCGATGTGCCGACCGCCGCCGAAATGAAGGGCACCTGGACCTTTTCCGCGCGTGGATTTGAGGCTGGACGGCCCGCGAGCCATACAGGCACGATCACCGTCAACACGGTCGACGGGCCGGGTTTCGGGGGCTACGAGGTGTGGAAGTCCGCCACCGGCGAGTCGGGGAGACTGCCCATCAATGGCGTGATTGCCCCCAACGGTGACGTGCTCATCACCGACACCTACGCCGAGATCACGGGCACGGTCTCAGGCGGCACGTTCTCCGGTCAGTACGCCGAGACCGGTGCCGACGGATCAGCTCTCAACGTGACGGGCACCAAGAACTAGCGGACCGGCATCGCGCCGACGCCCCCGGGCTCCCGATTCATGCAGTGGCGGTTCTGTTGCCCAATTCAGGGCGGAGGCGTCACACACGCGCGATGTCCGGGGCGACGGTCGTCCGCGACTCCGGACGGGTCGGGTGCCTAGTGGAACCCGCCCTGGGCGCTGAGGCCTGCGTGCTGGTTGAAGGATCCCCTGAGGGAAGAGGCGCTGACAACGGAGCTCTGGCGAGATGGGATGTCGCCAGCGCCCGACTGGGAATCCAAATCAAGATCCGCCTGAAGGCTCGCCGAAATCGGCAAGGGGGAGAAGGAGTCGGACACAAAGGACGAATCGTTGCTCGGCACGCTCACGGACTGGCTGAGGAGGGCACCGAGTCCGGCCGCTACCGCCGGTTGGGCCACCGCTGCCGCTGCCCCCGACGCCGCGCCCAGCGCTGGCGCAGCCGCAGACGCGACCGCGCTCTTCACCGTTGCGAGGTACTTCCCGAAACTCCCGGCGGACGAGGTGATGAACGCCGTGCTCGCCCTGATCGTCGTCTGTATGGGATCGAACTTCGAAATGGGTTTGTCGATCAGCTGCTGGGTGGCGTCTCCCACTGCGGCCAAGGCTGCCCCAGTCGCCGCAGTCTTCACGGCGGCAGTCGCGGCGGTGGCCCAAGGTGTCGCAGCACTGGCGACGGCCGCTCCGCCCGAACCTCCCGCTGGCGCAGTCAGGATGGCGACCGCCACCGTTAAGACCACGACGACGAGGAGCGCGATGCCCTGGCCCAGCGTGATGCGCTCGCCAGAGGGGTCGCGGTTGTTCAGGGGGTCGCCGTTGGCGAATTCCCAGGTGTTCACCGACTCCCCAACGGGGTCCGGCTGCACGAAGCGCCCGGCCCGGGGGGAGTACTGGCGCACGCCCATCGTGTAGAGGTCGTTTCCTATCGGAAGGCGGGTCGTGCCCGCCCATCCCTGCATCGACATCGCAAGGTCCAGCGGGGTCGCGGATACCTGAGGGGCGGGCCCCCCGATCTGCTCGCCCCAGGGGTCGTACACGGTGGTCGAACCCGGGGCATCGTTGCCGACGGTCCGCCAGGCCGTGGAGCCCTGCAGGTCGTTGTAGTTCCACTTCGCGGGCTGGCCGGACGCGTCGAGCCCCACGGTCACCCCCTGCGACAGGGACACCATCTCACCGGCGATGATGCCGTCCTGGTCGAGCAGCAGGTTGCCGGAGGGCCGGAGGGTTACCGCCGCACCGGTGGTGGGCTGAAATTGGGTGTCGCCGTTCCCCAGGAAATTCATCCGCCCAGATGGCCCGGTCATGGTGGTGATATTGCCGGCGCTGTCGTACGCGAGCGAGGTCTCGCCCACGTGTGAGGCGCGGCGCTGGTCGCCGTATGCGATCGAAGCGAGACCGGGCTTGGTCGACGAGGTGAGCGCGTCTCCGGTGTCGTACGAGAAGCCGAAGGTGTCGGTGGTGCCGTCGCGAGCAACCCGTACTTCCTTCTGGCGATTGCCGTTTGCGCCAGACGGGCCGGAGAAACTCATCGTGCTCGAACGGGTCTGCACCGGCAGGGTGCCCGACGTACTGGAGAGCGTGACGCGGTGGTCCTTGTTGTATGCGTACGCGAATTTGACCGTGCCGTCAGGTGCGGTGAGGGTGCGCCCGAGCACGGAGCCACCACGCGAGAAGGTGTTCTCTTCGCGCACCGTGGCGTCACCGCTGAATCCGGAGAAGGTGCGCGCACTGACATTGTTGTTCTGGTCGAGCTCGACGCGCGCGGCGGATCCATTGGCGTAGTCGACCTGCTCGGGGAAGCCGTCGTTACGGTAGGTCGTCCGCTCGAGCACAACGCCGTCGATGGCAACAGCCGTCCGGCGGTTGAGCGCGTCGTACTCGTAGGCGCGGGTGCGCTCCTGCCCCTTCGCGGTGCGCGTGGTGATCTCTGTGGGGCTGCCCGTGCCTGGGTCATACGCAGTGGTTGTGACGGTGCCGTGCGAGTCGGTCGTGCGGTGCACCGTCCCATTGATCGCCATTTCAGTTGTCGCGCTCGTGGTGACGCCGCTGGCAGTCACTGTGGCGGTGGCGACCAGCGGGTTTCCCTCCGCCATCCGGTCGGAGCCGATCGAATACGGCTGGCCGGGGCCCGTAAGCGTTCCGGAGGTCACCGCACCGGTGCCGTCGTGGCGGACGCACATCTGGGACTCACCGCTCGAGGACGACTGAAGACGCCCGGCGCTGTCGTAGGTGACGACCGCCGGATCGCTGACTCCCGGGCTGCTCTGCGATTTGAAGAGGCCGCCCTGGCTGGCCGTACCTCCGCCACATCCGCTTGCCTTCTGGGTGGCGCTGAAGTACTTGAAGGTGGTGGTCTTGCCGCGCGGGTTGGTCCAACTCCCCATCTGGCCGTAGTCGCCGTCCGTGCCGGTGTAGGGCCGCCATGCGTACTTGAGCTTCGTCCCCTGGGAAGAGGTCTGCTCGATCACCTGCCCACCGGACTGATTGTTATAGGCAACCATGTCCTTCAGTGACGCCGGTGCCCCGCCGAGAGCGATCTCGTCGTTCGTCCACTGCTCGGTCATCTGGAGCAGGGCGGGCGAAAGATCGGCAACCGGGATGGGGCCGAGGCCCTGCCCGGGCACCTGCACCTGTAGGACGAGCCCTGCCGCGCCATCGGCCCGCAGGGATGCCTGCACATGCGCACGTTCCCCCGCAGCCAGCGACAGGGTGCACGCCACGGGAGCACATGAGCGGCCATTGACGAACATCTGCGCGCCTGCACTCTGCGACAGAAAACGGAAGTCGCCCTCGCGCGGCGCGATGTAGTCGCCCGACAGCCGGGAACTCCAGTCGCCGCCTGCTCCCGAGGGGTTCTCATCGAAGTTGAGCACCATCTGCCGGGGCGTGACGCCGCCGACACGCGGCCCCACGCTGCGGTCCGCTGGGACACCCGAGAAGGAGCGATTGTTCCACGTGAGTTGCATCAGCCCCTCAAGGGGGCGACCCGTCCGGCTGGCCGTTCGGTTCTTGGATGTGGTGTCGTACGCAGTCCGCAGCGCGGGAACCCCTGCGGTGTTGATGGGTGCCCGGGTGGGGCCGCGTGCGCTGATGGCCTGGCCGCTCGCGTCGTAGGCGGTGGTCGAACGCGTGTTGTCGCATGAGTTACGAACTTCCGTCGCGTTGTCGTCGCTATTGAAGGTGGTGCTCGTGCGGCAGCCATCGGGTCGGACGACCTGGGTCTCGTCCATGGTGCTGACGTTCGCAATTGCCTGATGAACGATTCCACCAGGGGTAGCGATGTCCGTCTGGGTGACCGTGAAGGTGGCCTGGCCCTGCGGGCTCGTGCGGTACAGGAGGCTCTGCGTTACCTGCGCCTGCTGGGCGTCGGTCTGGCGAGTACCCGACACCAGCCCGGCCGACCCGGTAATGGTCGCCACCCGCCCGGTGCCGTCATAGCTCACCTGGGTCATTGCGCGAGTGTCCTGCGGGCCGAGCCCGGGGATGACCCCGCTGGCCACGGCAGCCGCAGCCAGCGGCTGGCGCAGGCGGGCGGGCAGTCCATCGGGCGTCCACCCGATATCGGACACGGCGGCGTCACGCGCCGCCTGTGAATTGGTGGTGATGCGGCCAACCTGCGGCCCCGATGCGGTCTGCACATACGAGATCTGCATCGTCTGGCCAGCCCAGTCATGCGTGGCGCACAGCATTCCGGCAGGCGGCGCGATGAAGCCCTCAGCAGGTGCTGCGCACCCGGTGCTCGGGCCGTAGGTGAGGTGAATGCTGCGCCTGCTCACCGGGTCGGTGAGCAGCGCCAGATGGCCTCCCTCCCATGACTGCTGGATCATGGGCGACCCCTCCGACCATGCGCGCGCCGGATGCAGCACCGCATGCGAGGCCCCCTCCGCCGGAGCCGGGAATGTGGTCACCGCCTGGTTGACGTCGGTGACAGTGAACGACCCATCGCCGTTGCGGAACAGGTCGGCGTAGCCGCCGCCAGGCCATTCGTGATGTGGCCCCATCTGGGGCACGTAGGCACCGTTCGCTCCCGAGCGGACGAAGGTGACAGAAAAGCCATCCATCTGGCGCAGGATCGCGTTTCCGGTCCCGCCGTCGAGCGTGAGGCTCACCCACCGGGAGGGCGAGCCGCCGGGCTCGAGCACCCACCCGGGGGGCAGTCCCTTCCAGGACGGGTTACTGGGCTGGAAGCGAACCTCGAAGCCGATGGCGCCGGATGTGGTGGTCACCAACGGCGATGCGAGAGCCAGAGCGGGCTCGCCAGTCACCTTGGCCACGCGGATCCCGCCCCAGTTCCATATCTGCTGCTCACGCGCGCGCTGGGGGTCGATGCTCAGTGGGCGCGAGGAGACGATCTGGGTGCGCACGTCGGCCGCATCAAGCGCCACCATGCGGTATGTGTGGAAGGGGGACAAGACCCCCTGCGGTACCGTCCACTGCGCGGCCCCCTGCGCCACGGTGATCGCGGGTGATACACCGCGGGGCAGCACCATGCGGTCGTCAGCAGACCGGATCTGGAAGATCACCCTGCGGCCATTGAACGACGACTCGGTCTCGGCCCGCAGGACCGGGCGCGTGGATGTGGCCACTCCCGTGCTGCGCATGTTGACGATGTCGCCCGCCAGCGGCGGGCGGGTGCCCCCGGCGTCGGAGACGCCTTCGATGGCGGGCAGGGCTGCCGCGTTCCACTGGCCCGCCGGCGCCACGGGCGCAGCAGCGGCACTGTCGATCGCCCCCAGGCTGCCGATGATTATCACCGGCTGCCCGAGGAGCATCAGGGCCGCAAGCCCGAGGGCCACCAGGATGGTGGCCAGATGACCGTGACGGAAGAGGGGCTTCATGCGGGTGGGATCAGCCGTCTACTGCGGTGCGACGGTGACCGTCACCGCCCGGTTCTGGTCATTGCTGGTGACAACGATCGATCCATCGGGCGCTCCACCCCTGCACACCGCGGTGGAGCGGCCAGCGGGTGTGGTCACGATGCAGGAACTCCCGTTGTCCTTGCCGTGGGCGTCGAGGCTCACTGTGAGAGTCACCCGGTTGCCCGAGAATGCGGTCCGGTTCACGTTGGTGCCGCTCTCCGTGGTGTCCCTGAACTCGTATGAGAACGATGCTGACGAGGTTGTGCTCAGCGGTCGAAGCGCTCCCCACACGGCGTTGCCGGATCTGGACGCGACGATCGGAGCGAGTGAGATCGAGGTGTTCGGCTGCCCATTCGGAAGAACTGCGTCCTCGTGGTACTCGGCGCGCGGGTCACGCGCCCAATTGCCAAAATTCAGGCCGCCATCCGCGAGATCAAGGCGTTGATTGACGGAATTGATGATGTTCACAGTCACGAGGGCGGTGGACAGCCTGATCACGGTTCGCGTCTGTGCCCCCGTGGCCGGCGTTCCCACCGGCTCGCACCGAACGAAGATGAGGGGCCCAGCTGCGCATGCTGTTGAGTGTCCGGAACGGGTCTGCGCCTGCATGCGGCCCGAACTCACGCGCTCCCGCACCTTCCTCTGCACGACAGGCTCGCCCTCGAACGTTGGCACTCGATACGTGGCCGTGGTGTCGCATCGGGCCGCCGAGCCCGCCGCCCCCCTGCAACCCGAGGCGGCCCAATGCCCGGGGCGAAAGTTGAAGACGGTCCCTGCCGACGGGCTGGGCCATGCCGTTGTGGCCCAGAAGTTGCCTGAGCCGAAGCAGCGGCTGTCGCATGTGCGCGTCCGGTTGCCATTGCCCGGAATCCAGGCGGCAACTCCCCGCCGCGCCGTTGCACCCTCGCCCGAAAAAACCAGACCCCCATCGATACTGATCCGTCCCGGCTGATTGTGATTCGTGTTGGCCACCCATCCATGGGTGTCGTTCAACAGAACTGCGCACGCAGAGTTGTTGATGATGTTGCCCGCCGCGTAGTCGGAGCCCGTGAGGCTCTGGCCGCACCCCCTGAAAAGGCTGGGGGCGACTGCGCTGGCGGCCGCGGCCACGGACGGGATGACGGCGGCCCCTGACGCAACTGCGAAGCCTGCGAAGGCGATCACGAGGGGTCTGCGGTACGAGGCGATCGTCGACACGGGAGTTCCTCCGGGAGAGACGATCCATGATTTGAGGACGCGGGGAATCGTCGTTGGCGGGAAACATGGCAAAGTTGCGCGCTGCGCGCCCGGTCGTATGATTCGGTGTAGCGAGAAACCGGAGGCGCTTCCCGATTTTGCCGGTTGCGCCCCGGCTGCGGATCAATTCCGACCGCATGAAAGCCAATGCCGGTGCCCCAGGCGACACTCGATGTGGCGTTCTTCGGTGGCACCTTCGTGGGTGGCAGCGCCACCCGCCGTCTGCCCGACGCTGGGTGGGTTGGGATCGCCGGCCTCATCTACGGGGGGCTCATGCTGTATTTCAGGGGGCCCCTCACGGGGCACGTCGGGGTGATGGGAGCTGCCGGCACCGTTGCCTGCCTCATCACTGCGGCAGTCGAGTGGCTCGTGCTCAAGCCGAGAGTCAACCGATCCGCGTGGCGCGTGGCCTCGCGCACTCGCCCCGGGAGTTCCTGAGAGATGGCCGGGGCGAGTCTGGCGTTCACCATGTGCGCGTGGTCTGTCTGACATCCCCAACCATGGTTGCGTCGCGGCTGGTCGGTGGCGAACGTGTTCTCCGCGCGGTCCCGTCCGGGGGGAGGGGTTGCCACCGGTGTGCGATGGGTCGCGCTGCAAGGCACCAAAAGCCCTGCGTGAGAGGGTAATTGCAGTAGCGGAGGAGGGACTCGAACCCCCGACACGCGGATTATGATTCCGCTGCTCTAACCAGCTGAGCTACTCCGCCAGATCGCCGCTCATGCGGCGGTCGGCAACGGTAGCAAGGAGTGGGCCGGAGGTGGGGGAGACATCACCTTCTGGACGGCGTCATGTCACGTCATCGGGGGAGGCAGCCCGCTTTGCGGCCCGGTCGCGCGACCGTCCACGCAAGCGCGCCTTCAGCGCCTTGCTGCCCATGCCGATCATCGGTCCGGGCAGGCGGTGGCGGTTGGCCAGTACCTCGTCGAGGGCCTCCACGAACCACGAGATGTCGTCGTCTGAGATGACGAACGGGGGCATAAGGCGGATGATCGGGTCGTGGTTCCCGGTCACCTGAGTGAGCACGTGATGCCGATCGAGAAGTGGCATCACCACCATCTGGGGAAAAAGCCCTTCGTGGGCGGCATTCAGGGCCTTCCATGCAACGCGCCGAGTGCCCCTCGGTGGTGGCTGCAGCTCGATCGCCACGAGACAGCCCATTCCGCGGGCCTCTTTCAGCACGTCGTGCCGACTGCGGAGGGAGTTGATGCGGTCCACCAACTTGGCGCCCTGCACTGCACTTCTGGTCACCAGATCATCGGCGTCGAGTACATGGAGCGTGGCGAGGCCTGCGGCCATGGCCAGGTTGTTGCGCCCGAAGCTCGACGAATGCACCCAGCAGCGCTCCATGCTGCTGAATACCGACTGGTAAATGGCCCGACGGCACACCATTGCCGCCACCGGCACATACCCGCCCGACAGTGCCTTGCTGGTGCAGATGATGTCCGGCTCGAGCCCCCAGTGCTCAAACGCGAACATACGGCCGGTGCGACCCCACCCGGTTGCCACCTCGTCGCAGATCAGCAGGGTGCCGTGGCGCTGGCACAGGTCTTGCACGCCGCGCAGGAAGCCCTCCTCGGGAATGCGCACGCTGTGCCCTGGCAGGCACTCGACGATGACCGCCGCGGTCTCATCACGGGCCAGCACACGCTCCAGGGCCACAAGATCACCGGCGGGTACCTCATCCCCGGCCAGTAACTGACCAAACCCCTCGCGAAACTCCTCGTTGCCCATGGCCGACAGCGCACCGAGCGTGAGCCCATGCCAGCCGCCTGTGAAGTGGGCGATGGAATCGCGCCCGGTATGGGCGCGGGCAAACTTCATCGCCGCCTCCACCGACTCCGTACCCGAGTTGCAGAAGTACACCGCGTCGAGGTGGGGAGGCGTGCGCAGCACGATGGCCTCGGCCAGCAGGCCCGAGAGCAGCGCACAGTCCATCTGCACCATGTTGGGCAGGTCCATCTCAAGCACGTCACGGATGGCACCCGCGACCACGGGGTTGTTGCGCCCGACTGCCGCCACGCCGAAGCCCCCGAGCATGTCGAGGTACCTCACGCCGTCGGTGTCCCACAGGTGCGCTCCCTCACCGCGCGCGTACACCCGGTCGAACCCGATGGTGCGGAACACGTCAACCAGCGTGGGGTTCACGTACTGCTCGTGCAGTTCGTAGTTCTCGCCCAGGCGATTGGCGACGATGCCCTTGAGGTCGTAGGCCACGCGTGCAAGGTAGCGCCCGAATCGTCCTTCTATATCCATCAATGTGACAAGAACGGTCCTTCCTCTTTGGTCCGCCGCACGCCACACTGGCCGCTGCCCGTGTCTTGCCGACCCTGGGAGCCCTGTGGAGGACACCCGCACCGCCCGCACGTCGTGGCCTCTCGAGGCTGCTCGTCGCGTCGCCATCACCTGGCGGGCGCACCGGGTGCTGCGGATCGTGGTGCTCGTCGGGGTCGCTGTGGCGATCAACCTCCTCACGTGGCCGTCGGTTGGGATATCGCCCCAAGATGGGCTTGATGGCTCATGGCAGATCGGTCTGCATCTGGCGGCTGATCAGGGGCTCCAGTTCGGCCGGGACATCGGCTTCACGTACGGCCCGCTCGGGTTTCTGGTGTTTCCACTTCTGGTCACGGGGCCCACCTATGCACTGGCGTTCGTCGCCACGTTTGCGATGCGGGGGCTGCTGGTGCTGGCGCTGGTGGTCACTGCACGCCGCGGCCTCGGTAACGGGGCCATCGCCATTCCCATCGCGTACGCGGCCAGCGCGTTGCTGTTCACGTTCCCATCAGAGGTGGGGGGGTTACTCGCACTCGTGGTCGCCCTCATGTTCATCCAGCAACCCGTGCAGACCCCGCGGGCGGCGCTGGTGGTGTCAGCCCTGCTCGGCGTGGCCACAGCGCTCCTGCTGCTCATCAAGCTGGACGCCGGGATGATCGCGATCGCCGTGCTTGGACTCACCGCATGGATACAGGGGAGGGGCCGGGCCCTCGCGGCATGGGCCATCGCCGGGGTCATCGTCGCATCGGGGCTGTGGCTCGCCACCGGCAACAGCCCCATTGCGGTGCCGCGCTGGATGGCATGGTCCGCCGAGCTGGTGTCTGGCTATTCGGGCGCCACGATGCTGGAGACCCCTGGTCGGGCGTGGGAATACGCGGTGTTCCTTGCGCTCGCGGTCGTACTCATCGCAATGAGCACCTACGCATGGCGCGCGCGTCCGATCACCCAACGAGTGGCGCTCTCCGCGGTGTTGGTGGTGGGTATCTGGGCCACCTTCAAGCACGGCTTCGTGCGGCACGACACCCACGCTCCATTTGCACTCCTCACCATCGCCGTGCTGCCGGCCGTGGTGGCATGGAGGAGCACGGTACTCAGGGTTGCCGCCGTTGCCATGGTGGTGGTGGGCTTTGCGTTCGCCATTCAATCCACGGAGCAGCCCACGGCGCATCTCCTCGACCCCCGGGGGCGCGTCTCGAGTGCATATGACCAGGCGCTGCTCATTGTGGATTCCGACGCCCGGGCGGCGCAGTTCACCGCCGACCGCGCGTATCTCCGCAGCCGGCTCGGCGTGCCCGCAGCGATGGTGAGGGCAATCGGGCGCTCCGGGGTGCACATCACCCCCTACGAGGTGGCAGCAGCGTGGGCCTACAACCTCAACTGGAAGCCGCTGCCGCAGTTTCAGTCGTATTCCACCTGGACCACGGCGCTCGACCGGGTAAACGGCGACGCGCTCCGCGGCGCAGATGCACCCCGCTTCGTGCTGCGCGCTGACGTGGCGCGCACCGACGGGCAATCGCCGATCTGGCAATCGCCGGATGAGAACCTCGCCCTACTCTGCCGGTACCGCCCGGTCATGACCGGCGGCCGGTGGCAGCTTCTTGAGCGCGGCACCAACCGCTGTGGTGTGCCGGTGCTGGTTGGCATTGCTGCTGCGCGAGCCGGCCGTGCCACGGGCGTACCGAGGGCAGGCGCAAACCGCATCGTGTTCGCTCGCATCCACTGGAGCCCCGATCTCGGCGAGCGGGTGCTGTCGGTGCTGTTCAAGCCATCGCGTGCTCCTGAGATCAGGCTGACCGGGGCATTGGGGAGGGCGCGGTTCAGGTTGCCCGCGGCGCTTCTCGACGCCCCGCTCGTGCTCCGTGCACCTGCTCCCCCGGGTCTCCCCGCGAGGGCCGCCAAATTGCTTCGCACCGATCGCATGACCCTGCTGTATCCGCCGCAGGCGGGCGTGGACTTCTACGCAATGTCGCTGCGGCCGTAATCACAACGCCCGCTGGGACCCACCCGGCGCACTGCGCCGGGTGGGGAGCCCCCTAACGGAACGAGGCGACGCCGATGGCGTTGGCCGCGGTGCTCGACGTCCCGTGCCCGGTGTTGGCACACATCCAGGCCGCGACAAATCCCGTGTTGTACGGAGCCACTGTGGCGCCGGGGTACCCGGCAGCGCAGACCTTGGTGCCAGAGACGGCCACGGGGTTACTCCAGTTTGAGCCCGGAGCCGACGTGATGGCCAGCAGAGGCCAACTGGTGCCCTGGAAATTCGCACCGCCCAGAAGGACTGCCGCGACACCCTGCGGATTGATCGCCGATGTCAGCTGCAGCGCCGTCCAGCCACTGGCGCTCTGCGGCAGGGCGATGCTGAGCGGAGCGGTCAGCGAAGCGCCCACGGGACCCCGTGCCGCCGAGATCGCCGACGAGTCGCTGGCGATCCATGCCACAGATGCGGTGGCATTGGGTGCGCTCCCACCGGCGGCGACGGTGATGGCCCTCGGCACGTTGTGAACAACCACGCCCGACGACAGCGTGGTGGGAGCAATGACCTGAAGCACCTGCGGCGCACTGAATGTGCCGGTGGCCCCGACGCGCTGCATGGCCACAACCCCGGTGCTGGTTCCCGTTGAGGAGATCACACCTTCCGGCGTCACTTTGGTGGCGTATGCGATCACCGCGTCCCCTGCTGGGTCAACGGCCGCTGCGAATGGCGACGTGGTCCACACGCAGCACGCGCCGTGAGCATCGGCCGCACCGGCGACCGGCTGGGGTGAGAGTGCCTGCAGGGCTGTCCACGACGACGTGCTGGCCGGGCGGGTCGTCACGTTCAGAATGCCGTCTCCGGAGCGCACGACAGCGGTCATGTTGCCCAGGGAGTCGGAGCCCATGCTGATGGTCGGCTCTCCGCCCACCGACGGTGCGGCAAATGGGAGCAGGTTGGTGGGCACCTTGCCGGCGGCCACGAGGCCACCAAATGCGCGTCCGGTGCTGGTGGCGAGGGCTGATGAGATGCCGTACCACGCTGCACCCGACGACACCGCTCCGATGTTGAAGGCCGGCACGAATGAACCCTCGGGGTAAGGGACCTTGATCGGAGGGTTAATGGTGCGCTTCGCAATTGCACTCGTTGCCACCGTGCGCGAGCCCGACGCAGCGGCGAGGCTGCCGCCGCCGGAAACCGGCCACATGGCCGTGAGCTTCGATCCGACGAACGCAGCACCCAGCATGGGGGAGGCGTTGGCCGACGTGGAGAGCCACTGCGTGGCCTTGGT
>CANJMX010000005.1 GCA_947475125.1 Actinomycetota bacterium | reverse complement strand
GGCCTTCACCAGCTCGGGACGGGCGAACGGTGCCACGGCACCCACCACGATCAGCCCCTCGCGCAACCGCGCCAGGTCGGCGCTCGCGGCATCTGCGCCCATCACGTTTACCTGCACCACGATGTCGGCGGCAAACACGTCGTCGCGTGAGCCGATCCGGGCACCTCGGTCGGTGAAGGTCGAGTCGGGGTAGCCGGCGGCATCGCCTGCGCCTGACTCGACCACGATGTCGAACCCGGCCTTGGTCAGCTGGGGAAGCGCCGTGGGGCTGAGCGCCACGCGGGTTTCGCCCGCGCGCTCTTCCTTGGGAACTCCCACCACAATGCGCGGCGTGTCGGTATCGACCATCAACGTCTCCGGATCTGCCGTTCCCGGGCCCGCGCCGCTAGGCGCGTGCCACCGGGGGATGCTCGGCGGTGAATCCGCCGGAGGGCATCTTCGAGGTGGGTGTCGGACGAATATTCATATACGGAATGCACCACCGCGGGGGGGATGCCGGAAGGCACCCTGCGCGGGAGGATGGGGATTGGTACATGACCGCGGAGGCCCCGTCAACGCCCCATCGGGTGCGTCTGCTGCCGCGGGGCCCGAGCGGCGGGACCACAGGGCCTCCGTGGAAAAGTACGGAGGGCTGGAATATCCCTTGCAGAGCGGTCTCCCGGGGGGTCTCAGCCCTCGACCGGGTCGGCCTCGCGAACTGCGCGCACGGCATCGTCGAGTTCCTCATGCGGCACGACACCGCTCACCAGGAGTCGACCATTCAGCACCATCGCCGGAACACCGGTGATGCCGGCCGAGTGCGCCCAGGTGGTGGAATCGTCGACAACCGGGCCAAATGCCCCGTGCTGCACCGACTGCCGGCCCACCATTCCATCGAGCCCCACGCTGTTTGCCACGTCCTCAAGTACCGCCCAATCACCGATGTCGCGGCCGTCGCGCCAGTAGGCATCCATCAGGGCGTCATGCATGCGCCGGTACGCATCGTCGCCGAACCCGCGCGACCACTCGGCCAGCTCAAGCGCGTTGCGGCTGCGCGGAACGACATCCGGGTTGGGGTTATGTGGGAGCCCCGACGCCTCGGCCAATGCCGCCACCCGGTCAATCGCCTCCTGCCCGTAGGTGGCCACCAGCGACACGCGCAGGATTCCCTCGTCGGGGTACTCGGGATGAAGATCAAAAGGAAGCCACTGCACCTGCGCGTCGTACTCGCGCTCCAGATACGCAATCCGCTCGCGACCGATGTGGCAGAACGGGCATATGTAGTCGCTCCACACCTGCACGGTGAGGGGTGTCTGCTGCTGCGCCTCAGCCGACCCGGTGCTCATCGCCCGGCGGCGTCCAGCTTCGCCCACTCAGCGTCGGTGAGCTCGAGCCCCACGGCGCCCATTATCTCGGCCACCTGATCGGGCGATGTTGCGCTGGCGATGGCGCAGCTGATGCTGGGGCGCTGCATGAGCCATGCAAGCGACACCTGGGCCGGGGTGGCTCCGTGTGCGGCGGCGACCTCGTCGAGCACGGCAAGCAGTGCCCACCCGCGGTCGTTGAGGTACTCGTTCGCGATGCCCCCGGCGCGCGGGGTGGCCGGAAGATCCTGGCCCTTGCGGTACTTACCGGTGAGAAACCCACGGGCCAAGGTGAAGTATGGCGCCACGCCCAGGCCCTCGCGCACGCACAGGTCCTCGGCGTCGCCCTCCAGCTCGGCGCGCTCCAGCAGATTGAAGTGCGGCTGGTATCCCTCAAATCGGGCAAGGGCGTGCGTCTCGCTCACGTCAAGTGCCTCTGCCAGACGCCCGGCGGAATGGTTGCTGGCTGCCAGCGTGCGCACCAGACCCTCGTCCACCAGCTCGCTCAGCACGCCCATGGTCTCGTCCAGCGGCGTTGCCGGATCATCCTGGTGGGCGTAGTACAGGTCGACCTGCTCGATTCCCAGACGGTCGAGCGACCCCTCAATGCCCTCACGGATGTTCGCGCGGTCGAGCCCGGCGCGCATGTGCGGGTCGCCGGGGTATCCCACCTTCGTGGCGATGACCACGTCGGCACGATTACCGCGCGCCTTCAGCCAGCGACCGATGACGGCCTCCGACTCACCACCCACGTTGCCGGGTACCCATGTGGAATAGACGGTGGCGGTGTCGATGAAGTTGCCGCCGGCCTCCACGTAGGCGTCGAGGACGGCGAACGAGGCCTGCTCGTCGCACGTCCAGCCAAAGACATTGCCACCAAGGCACAGGGGCGAGACCATCAGCCCGGTGCTGCCGAATTCGCGTCGAATGCTCATGGGCTGACCCTACCGGAGGTACGGCGGCGTGGCGGGCGCCCAGGCCGCCACGGGGGCACTGGGGCGGGAAACCCGAAGGGCCCGGTCTCCCGGGCCCTTCGGTCATTCAGCGGGGCGAACCGACCTGCCCCATATGGTGCCCGCCGTCTGTTGCCCGGCTGCATGCAGTCGCGGGGGTTTCCAGCGAGTTGCGCTGCTGCACGGCCGTAGCGGTCTTACTTGGCGTGCGACCCATCGCAGAACGGCTGGTTGTCGCTCTTGCCGCAGCGGCAGATGGCGATAACGGGGTTGAGCCCCTCCACCACGTTGCCGTCTGCACCGGTGAGGGTGAACTCACCGCTGATGACGGCGGGGCCGCCGTCCTTGATCTCAATGCTGGCACCGTCGGCCATTGGGTTCCTCCTGGGGAGTTAATGCCACCGGCGGACGCCGGTGCAATAGTTGCGGTCGCAAGCATACACCATCGCTCTTGGCACAGACCCCGCTAGGTGATGCCCTCTGCGGCACCTAGATTGGGCACAATGACCACGCACCCGCACGCCATCCACCCCCCGAAGCCCGGATCGAAGAACGCCCACATCTGGGCGCTTGTCATCACCGGCCTCGCCCTGTTCATGGTGGTGCTCGACAACCTGGTGGTGACCACCGCGCTGCCGAGCATCCGCGTTGACCTCGGCACATCGGTGACCACGCTCGGCTGGGTGGTCAACGCCTACACGCTGGCGTTCGCCGCCCTGCTGCTCACGGGCGCGGCGCTTGGCGACCGCTTCGGGCGTCGGCGCGTGTTCGCCATCGGTATCACCATCTTCGCGGTGGCATCCGCCGGCTGCGCGCTGGCCCCCGATATCAACTGGCTCATCTTCTTCCGCGTGATGCAGGGGCTGGGTGCCGCTCCGGTTATGCCGCTGTCACTCACTCTGCTGGCCGACGCCTTCCCTCCGGGCAAGCGTGGGCTGGCCATTGGCATCTGGTCGGGCATCAGTGGTTTGGCGGTGGCCGCAGGACCATTGGTGGGCGGCGCACTGGTGGATGGCCTGTCGTGGCACTGGATCTTCTGGATCAATGTGCCGATCGGCCTCATCCTCGCCCCCATCGCGCTGTGGAAGCTTCGTGAGTCGTACGGCCCCGATCGCCATCTTGATCTGGGCGGCCTGGTCCTTATTGCCATCGGCCTGTTCGGACTTGTGTACGGAATCGTGCGCGGGAATGAGGCCGGGTGGTCGTCGCCCCAGATCCTCACCACGTTCGTCGGTGGCGTGGTGTTCATTGCGCTCTTCCTGTTCTGGGAGACGCGTGCGAAGTTCCCCATGCTGCCGCTTCGCCTGTTTCGCATCCGCGGCTTCGCCGTCGCCAACTCGGTCTCGGTATGCCTGTACTTCGGCATGTTCGGTTCCGTCTTCTTCCTCGCGCAGTTCCTTCAGACGGTGCAGGGCGACAGCGCGTTCCAGGCTGGCCTCAAGATCTTGCCGTGGACGATCATGCCCATGTTTATCGCCCCACTGGCGGGCGCGTTCAGCGACCGCATCGGCTCGCGGCCGCTCATGGCATCGGGCCTGTTCATCATGACCATCGGGTTCCTGTGGATGGGGCTCACCATCACGCCCGACATCTCATACGGCGGTCTGGCGGGAGGCTTTCTGCTCGCCGGATTCGGTATGGCGCTGGTGTTCGCGCCGGTCTCGAACATGCTTATCGGGTCGGTACCCGAGCAGGACATCGGCAAGGCATCGGGCGCCAACAACACCGTGCGCGAGGTAGGTGGTGCGCTGGGCATCGCGGTGATGACGGCCATCTTCACCGGGGCGGGGTCGTACAGCAGCGGCCAGGCATTTGTGGATGGCCTCAACCCCGCAGTGCTGGTGGGTGCCGGAGTGCTGTTCCTTGGTGGCCTCATCGCGCTGCTGGCTCCCAAGAGCATCAAAGCCCCGCCGTCGGTCGTGGCAGCCCACTAGCCCCGCGCTGCTGCCCTCAGTGCGGGCCGCGCCACTGCCGGTCGAATGGTTGGCGCCACCGTCTGGGGGCGATGAGGTCGTGCACCGCATCGGGGCCCCATGAATCCACCGGGTACGACAACAGATCGGGCGGATCATCGAGCAGCGGGGCTGACACCTCCCAGAGCCGCTCCACCGCCGTGGCTGACGTGAACAGGGTGCGGTCGCCGCTCATGGCGTCGTAGATCAGGCGCTCGTAGGCCTCCAGCACGTCACCATGCGCGGCATCCTCGCTGATGGAGAACTGCATGCTCTGCTTGGTGAGTTTCATACCCGGACCGGGACGCTTGCCGTAGAACGACAGCGACAGGCGCGACGCCTCGGCCAGGTCGAAGGTGAGGTGATTGGCGCCAGCGGAGTCGAGCCCTGAGCCATCGGGGAACATGCTGCGGGGTGGCTCCTTGAAGGCGACGGAGATGATGCGGGCCCCCGTCGCCATGGCCTTGCCGGTGCGAAGGTAGAACGGCACCCCGGCCCAGCGCCAGTTGTCGATCTCGCAGCGCAGCGCCACGAGGGTCTCGGTGTCGGAATCGTCGGCAGTGGTGGGGTCGTCGCGGTAACCCGCGTACTGGCCGCGCACCACATTCGAAACCTCAAGCGGACGCATTGATCGGAACACCTTGTTCTTCTCTTCCCCAATGGCCTCGGGAGTAAGGGCCGTGGGTGGCTCCATGGCGATGAACGCCAGCACATGGAAAAGGTGGGTGACCACCATGTCGCGAAAGGCGCCCGTGCCCTCGTAGAAGGCGCCACGGCCCTCGATGGAGAGCGACTCGGCCACGTCAATCTGGATGTGATCGATGTGCTGCCGATTCCAGATGGGCTCAAACAGCCCGTTGGCGAACCGGAACGCCAAAATGTTCTGCGCAGCTTCCTTGCCCAGGAAGTGGTCGATGCGGAATATCTGGGTGTCGTCGAACACGGTTCCCACCAGCGCATTGAGCGCCTGCGCGGACTCCAGATCGGTGCCGAACGGCTTTTCCATGATCACGCGCGACCGGTCGGAAAGCCCCGTGTCACCCAGCCTGCGAACCACCGACGGTGCCGCCGCGGGCGGAATGCTGAGGTAGTGCAGGCGCTCGGGCTGGCCGCCCAACGCGGCCTCGGCCTCGGCCACGCGCGCCACGAGATCGGATGATCCGTTGGCGAGCGATGCGTACGTGAGCCGGTCGGCCAGCGCCGACCACTCGAGCGGGCTCACGGGAGAGCGGGCGAACTCGTCACATGCGCCCCGCACGAGGGCACGGAACTCAGCGTCATCCATCTCCTCCAGCGCAACACCCACGATACGGCACTCGGGAAGCAGACCCGATCGCATGAGGTGCAAGAGGCCGGGCAGCAACTTGCGACGTGACAGATCCCCGGTGGCGCCCACCAGCACCACAAGCTGCGGATCAAGGGGGGGAATATCGGCTGCGCCGACGTCATCGGGCTCGGGGCTGTTCGGCACACGCCGACCCTATGGATGCCAGCACCCCGCGTCAATGCTGCGGCGGCGAACCAATGGCATCCCCGAACCGCGGGATGGCAGCTCGAACCGGGCGTGCCGAGGGTGCGGGGCGATCTCAGCGGTTGCCGCGGGCGCGGCGCGGGCCTTTACCTGCCGCTGCGCAATGGACCTGCAAAGGCCGAGGTGCACACGCACGGCATACCTGGGGTCAGACCCCCGGCGGGGTCAGTCGCCGTCACAAATGCGTGCGCTTCCGCACACGTGGGTGCACGCAAAGGTTGACGCTTGGGGTCAGACCCCGGGTGGGGTCAGTCACCGTCACAAATGTGCACGCCCTACGTACGCCCCAGCCGTGCGCCAGATCCCGAGCGGAATCCGGTCCTGGAGGGGGTCAGTCACCGTTACAAATGTGCACGCTTTCCCACGGGCGAGTGCACGGCTGGGGGCGCGTTGGGGGTCAGGCCCCGGGCGGGGTCAGTCACCGCTACAAATGTGCACAGGTGGGTGGTCGTCGGGATACACGACGCCTGTGGGGTCTCCAGTTAGGCGGGTGCCGCGGGCGGGCTGGTGCCCTCTGCCTGCCACTGCTTGATGGACTTCCGCAGGCCGATGTACTGCCACATGCCCCACACGATCTGTGTGCCCAGTGCCACGCCGGTCCACACCAGCACGCCGGCCGTGGCCGCGCTCGCATCGGCGCCGCCCGCCACCAGCACCCCGATGGCCAGGCCCTGCACACCACCGATGCCACCCGGCAACGGCACCAGCGACCCCACCTGGCCGATGAAGTACGCCATGAGCATGATTGACAAAGGCAGGGGCTCACCCACCGACGCGATGCCCAGATAGAAGGCGCAGAAGTCGAAGCCCGGGTTGGCCAGCATTCCGACGATGGCCCACGGGCGGCGGATGATGTGCATGGCGTCATTGGCGCCGGGGGGCAGGCGGTCGCCCACCTGACGCATGAGGGTGCGCGTCTTGGCAAAACGGCCCGTGATGGGCTTCTCGTCGGCAGGGTCGGGCGGTACGAAGTCGCGGCCCTTCCTCGCGAACAGCAGCAGCGCGATCATGAGCGCCAGCGCCAGGCCGGCCGAAATCCAGGTGATTGCCGGGTGGAGGTGCCCCTCTGTGATCCCCGCGCCGATGAGAATGCCGAGAATGAAGATCATCACCGTCATGACGGTGTTGCTGAGCACCAGGAATGCGGTGGTGGTGCGCGAGATCTGCGCGGCGTTGAATCCCGCGCGGCTGAGTGCCCAGAACTGCACAGCGAACCCAGTGGCGCCGCCGCCCGGCAGCGTGTCGCCCAGAGCCAGGCGGCTGGTGGTGAGCTGCATGCTCTCCCGCAGACCCAGTGGACGAGTGGGGGTGTCAACGCCCTGCGTGCCACGACGCGCGGCAGCCCCATAGACCGCCCAGAACAGCAGCACGTACCCGGCCACCGACAGGATCTCGAATGGGATGGACAGGGCAACCATCCAGGGATTGCCAGCCTCCACATCGGCCCATACCTTGGGCACCAGCTTGATGATGCCGAAGACGATCAGCAGCATCACGGCATACGTGAGGATGCGACCAAGGTGTCGCTTGAGGGCGGCCGCATCAACCTTGTGGCCCTTGTGCATGAGTTCAGTGATTTGGCTCACGCCCGCGATTCTACGCGGGGGCTGACAATCTTGGGCCGTGAGCACGACCACGGCAGCCCCGGCAACAGGCGACCGCAGGCCCGCGCGCAGTGCGCTGGTGCTGCTCACGCTGGTGCTCGGTGCGGTGGTGGCCAACATCAACACGTCGATCTCAAACGTGGCGCTGCCCGACATCGGCCGCGCGCTCCATGCCACCAACGGCCAGCTGACCGGCATCACCGACGCGTACCAGATCGCCATCGCCGCGACGGTGGTGTACCTGGGCGCGGTGGGCGACCGCTACGGGCGGCGCAAGCTGCTGCTGCTGGGCGCCGCACTATCGGTACCGTTCTCCATCATGTCGGCGTTTGCCGGCAGCCCCGCCATGCTCATCGCCGCGCAGATGCTGATGGGCGTGGCCGGCGGCATGCTCTACCCCACCACGCTGTCGCTGGTGCGCGCGCTGTGGAGCGGCAAGGCGATGACGAGGGGAATGGCCATCTGGGCGGGCGTCGGGGCCGGCACC
The DNA here is from genome assembly GCA_947475125.1 of Actinomycetota bacterium. GTDB lineage: Bacteria > Actinomycetota > Thermoleophilia > Miltoncostaeales > Miltoncostaeaceae > SYFI01. The sequence goes on along the minus strand of CANJMX010000005.1, from coordinate 18,895 downwards.
TCGGTGTTTGGCCCCGTGCTCGGAGGCATCCTCCTGGCGCACTTCTGGTGGGGATCGGTCTTTCTCATCACCGTGCCGTTCTCCATCGCGGTCGTCTGCCTGGCGTGGTGGCTGCTGCCCAAGCATGCCGGCGAGCACTCCGAGAAGGTGGATCACCGCGGCGGCATCCTGTCGGTGATCATGGTGAGCACATTCGTGCTGGGAATCGTGCTGTCGGCACAGGGCATCACTCCCACCGTGCTCGCATTGTTCGGCATCGCAATCGTCACCGGGGCGCTCTTTGCATGGCGGCAACTGCACGTCGACTACCCGCTCTTCGACCTGCGCGCAGCCAAGGTGCCGTCGTTCTGGGTGGCATTCGTGGGCGGCCTCACGGCATTTGGTGCGCTCATCGGGGCGCTGTTCATCGGCCAGCAGTTCACGCAGGACGTGCTGGGCAAGAGCCCCCTCGAGGCAGTGCTGCTGGTGCTGCCAATGGGGATGCTCCTCATGGGCATGATCCCCGTGACCAACCGCCTTATGAACACGGCGGGCACCCGGGTGACCCTGGCGCTGGGGCTCGTGATCACGTCCCTCGCATTCGTAGTGATGGTGTTCACCTGGAGCCCGGGCGCGAACATCGGCTGGGTCATCCTCGCCTACTGCTTCATGGGAATCGGCGTGGGGCTTGCCAGCGCACCTGCCAGCCGGTCGCTCACGGCGTCGCTCCCCGTGTCGCGCGCCGGCATGGGCTCGTCGGCCTCGGACCTCACCAAGGATCTGGGCGGGGCGGTGTTCCAGGCGCTGCTCGGGGCCCTGCTCACGTTCGCCTATGCCGACTACTTCACGAAGGCCTTCGCGAAACTGCCGCCCGATCAGGCGCAGGCCGTCGGTACACGCGCGGCCCAGGAGGTGGGCTCGTCGTATGCCGGTGCCCAGCGCGTGGCCGAGGGGTACTCACCGGCCGATGGGCAGAAACTCATTGAGGCCGCCAACCAGGCATTCACGGACGGGAAGACTGCGGCCATCATGGTGGCCCTCATCTCGTCGGTGCTCGGAGCGCTGGTGGTGGTGTTCTTCTACCCGTCCCGCAAGCGTGAGGCGGAGATCTTCGCCAAGGCGCAGGGCACGCAGCCGCCCGGCGGGTAACGCAGCCGGCCTAGGGCCACAGGTTTCGGGCCGGCGGCACCGTGATGGCAAACGGCTTTGCCGCCGCAGCGAGATCGGTCATGAGCTGTGCCTTGATGGCCGATGCACGCACATGCAGCGGTGAGTTGGGGTCGTTGGTCGGTAGGCCGCCCGCGCGGAGGTGCCCGGCGGTGGCCTTGTCGGCGGCCAGCGACACGGCAAATGCGGACAGCACCTCGCGATTGATGGGTACGAGGCGTGCAGGCGGTGGGGTGAGTGCACGCAGGCGGGCGAGTGTGTCTGCGCGCGCGGGCTGGATGTCCTTCTCGATGGCATCGGCACCGGCCTGCGGCGACATGGTGCCGGCCTGCACCTGATCGAGCACCGCATTGAGGTCAGTGCGGGCGAGCCCGTGACGATCGAGCTCGGCGAGCACCTTGCGGATCCAGTCGGCAGCGGTGATGCCGCCCAAGGTCACCACGGGCCCCCGGAAAGCCTTCCCGGCGACCGTGATGATGGGCCGCACGCGCAGCATGCCGTGAGTCTTGAGCAGTCGCCTGCCCTTTGTGGTGAGCACGATCTTCGCCCCCATCCGGGTGCCGGTGGCACCCTCCATGTGGGCCTTCCCCACCGACGTCGCCTGGTTCGCCGCGTGGCGGCCGCCATCGACCCCCACCAGTTGCAACACCACATCTGCGCGGCATCGAGCGGCCAGCGAGCCCTTACAGCGGGCGGCCACGGTCAGCGAATCATGTGAGCCCTTCAGCGCGGCCGCGCGTGCCTGCACGACCTGCTTGGCATCGGGCGCCACCAGGGTGATCATCTGATCAACCGTGTTCGTTTCACCGTCGCTGGTGACCTCGCTGCGAACGGTGGCCTTTATCGTGCCAATTCGCGCAAGTCGACGCTGCAGAGTGGCGGGCAGCTTCAACACGATCGACCGGCTCTGGCCGTCGGGCACCACACCGTCAGTGGTGGACACTGGAACGCCATCGATCAGGAACACCATCCTGATCTGGCACTGCCCACTGGCGCTGCGGCACGTGGTGCCCACCTCGGCGTCGCCAGAGCTATTCACCGTGGTGCCCGTGAGCACGATGGTGGCCTGCGGCGGTGTCGCAGGTGCGGCCGGAGTTGTCCCCGGGGACGGCGTCGTCGCCCGCGTGGGCACTGCTGCGCTGGCCCACGCCGACACGTTGCCCGCGCGATCGATACCGCGTACATACACAGTCTCGCCGTCGGGCGCAGTCACTGTCGTGCTGGTGCGGGATGCCGACAGCACCGCGCCCGGGGTCGCCGGGTCGGCGGTCGCCTGCCACGAGTCGACGCCACTCCCACTATCGGTGATCGCGGGCGTAACGGTGACCGAATCACCCGTGCCCAGTGCGAGGGTGATGCCCGCAACCATCGGTGGGTCGGCGTCGAGGTAGATCGATGCCGACCCGCCCGAGATGACTCTCCCGGAGGCATCCAGGAAGCGGAAGTACACCGTGCGGGTGCCCGCCCCACCGGCCGCGAGGGTCCATGCCTCCTGGGTGGAGATCGGGTTGCGTACCGCACCAGCGAAGTCGGCCCGGTTGGACAGCTCGATGTAGCGGGTCCCCGGGACCCAGACGATGTCGGCGATCGCCTGACGATCAGTGGCATATACGGCCCCGCCGTTGAGATGAACACCTGGCGCCCCTGCTGGCGGGTTCGGTGGTACGAACATCTCCCAGCTCGCGCTGGTGATGTTGGCGCCGGCATTGCCCGCGGCATCGAGAATGCGAACGCGCAGGGCGTGGTTGCCCGGAGTGATTCCCGTGTAGGTGGCCGGCGATGTGCACAGTGCCCAGTCAGCGCCATCAAGCGAGCACTGGGCGGCTGCACCATCGGCACCGAGAGTGAAGTTGAATGCCGCCACCGATGACGACGACGGGTTGGACGGGCCCGAGGTAATTGCGGCGGCGCCAGTGGGTGGCGAGGTGTCAACGGACCACCTCACCGTGGAGAGGGCGCTGACATTCCCCGCGGTATCGGTGCTTTGGACGTCAAGCACGTACGAACCGTCGGCGAGTCCGGAGTACGTGACCGGGTTGGGGCACGTCTGCCACATGCCACCGAGGAACCGGCACTCGGTCACCGTATTGGGCTCGCTCGTGATCCCAATACTCGCATCGGGAGTGTTGGTGGGGTTGGCCGGGCGCGGTGCCGTACCCGGGGCGAGCGGCGGCGTGGTGTCAACCATCCAGCGAATGGCGGTCTCATACGAGTAGTTGGGTGGCGTTGCCGTGTCGTGCTGGCGCACCACAACCTCGTGCGCACCCTGGGTGAGGCCCGAGATCGTGAGCGGGTTGAACGGGCAGGGGTCCTGCCAGGTACCCCCATCAACACGGCACTCAAGAACTGCATCCGGCTCGATGGCGAACGCGAGCGTGGCGGAGGTGGCGTGCGTGGGGCTGGCCGGGATCCCGGTGACGACCACCTCAGGCGGCGCGTTGGTATCAACGGTGAACGACGTAGTGGCGACCGGCCCCATGTTCCCTGCGACATCAATCTGGCGCATCTGGATTGTGTGTGCACCGTCAAGGAGAGGATCCGTGGTGAAGGGGCTGGTGCACACCGCCCAGGTGCCTCCATCCACCTGGCACTGGAATGTGGTGGTGCCGTCACCGGTGAACGTGAACGTGGGCGAGCTGTTGGCCGTCACCGCCGGGATGTCGCCGATCGACGGCGGGTCGGGCGGCGGGGTGGTGTCGATGGTCCACAACTGGCGGGACGTCGGGCCGGCATTACCCGCGGCATCCAGCAGGCGCGCCTCGATGACGTGCGTGCCATCGGCAAGCCCGCTGCGCGTGACCAGACCGGTACACGTGCTCCAGCCCGCGCCATCGACGCGGCACTGGAAGGTGGTGCCAGGCTCGCCCGTGAGGGTCGCTGAGAGAGCGCTGCTCTGGGTGATGGTGGTGGGAACGCCCGCGATGCCCGGCGCCGAGGCAGGGGCAACCGTGTCCACGGTCCAGGTGACCCCAACGGGCGAGCTCGTATTGCCCGCGGCATCGAGTGCGCGCACGTTGACCACATGCGATCCGTTGGCGAGGCCTGACAGCGCGAGCGGGCTGGTGCAGAGATCCCAGCGGCTGCCGTCTATCTGGCACTCAAACGTGTTGCCGGGCTCGGCCGGGGTGAGTACGAGGCTGGCACTCGTCTGGCTGGTGGGGCTCACCGGGCGGTTGCCCACTGTCGGCGCTGCCGGCGCAGTGGTGTCAACGGTCCACGTGCTGGTGACCACGCTGCTGACATTGCCCGCGGCATCGAGCGAGCGCATCTGCAGCGTGTGGATGGCATCTGCAAGCCCGCTTGCCGTAAAGGGCGAGGTGCAGGGCACCCAGCCACCCAAGTCGAGCTTGCACTCGAAGGTGGCGCCGGGCTCGCCCGACATGTTCACGCTCACAGCGGTGGCGCTGGTGGCACCGGACGGCGCGCCTGACACCGAGGGGTCACCGGGCGGCACGGTGTCCACCGTGATGTTCCGGGTGAGCGCTGTACCGCCGCTGCCGGCCTGATCAACGGTGCGCACCTCGAAGACGTGCGGGCCATCCGCCAAGCGCGGTGAGGTGAACGGGCTGGTACATCCGCTGAACGGGTCGCCATCCATCTGGCACTCGTAGGTCTCATTGGCTCCGGCGCCAGTGAACGCCCATCTCGGTGTCACGTCGCCGGTGGCACCGTTGGGACCAGACGTGATGACCGGGACGGTCACGGGCGGATCGGCGATGGTGATCCACGTGCGCGTGGCGTCGGGGCCGCGGTTGCCGGCGGCATCGAGCAGGGCCACGTGGAAGATGTGGGAACCGCTGGCGAGCTGCGCCGATGTGTACGGGCTCTCACAGTCGCCGTACTGGCCGGCGTCCATCGCGCAGGCGTAGGTGTCGCCCACGCCCGCACCGCCGAATGTGAGCGTCGGAGTCAGGTCCTTGCTGAAGGCGCCCGGGCCCGTGAGGATGCTCGGTGTCGCCGTTGGAGACACGGTGTCCACGAGCCACGAGTACGCGGTGGTGCCGCCGATGTTGCCGGCCTCGTCAGTGAGTGCCACCTCAAAGGCGTGCGTTCCGTCGGCGAGCGACGCCAGGGTGAACGGACTGGTGCAGGGGCCCCAGCGGGCGCCGTCAACCCGGCACGAGTAGTTCTCGGGGGCGGTTGCGCCACTGAAGGCAAACGGTGGTGTGGCATTTGATGACGGATTCCTGGGCGTGCTGTCAATGGTTGCGGTGCCCGCGGGTGGCGTCCAGTCGATGGTCCAGTGGCGCGTTGTGGTCGGGCTCACGTTGCCTGCTGCGTCGGTGATGCGCACCATCAGGGCGTGCGGTGCCTCGCCGAGGGCGCTCGTGGTGTACGGCGTGGCGCACGGCAGCCATCCCGATGCGTCGAGGTTGCACTCGTATGTCTCCCGGGCGGCGGTGCCCGTGAAGGTGAACGTCGATGCAAGATCCTGAGTGGAGCCGCTCGGGCCGCTGGCGATAACCGGTGCAGATCCCGGAGCGCTGGTATCGACGTTCCAGGTGAATGACGTCGCGGGCCCCACGTTGCCCGCCGCATCCACCGCGCTCACGGTAATGGTGTGCGTGCCATCGGCGAGACTGGAGATGGTGTACGGCGCAGCGCAGGGCACCGGCGGTGCGCCGTCCAGCGAACACACGGTTGAGGCCCCGCCTGGCGGAAGCGTGAAGCCGAACGTGGCGGATGACGACGGCGAGTCTGCCGCAGGCTCTGCCGAGAAGGAGGGCGCTGCGGGTGCCACGGTGTCGACGGTCCACGTGACGGATGCCGGTGTACTGCGGTTGCCCGCGTGGTCCACCGCACGCGTCTCGAACGTGTGACTGCCATCCGCAAGGCCGCTCACCGGGACCGGGCTGATGCACGCCGTCCATTCGTCGCCACCCAAGTGGCACTCGAGTGTCGTTCCTGGTGGCGCAGAGATTGCGAACGTGCCAGACGTCTGGTTGGTCGGGTCGGCCGGGCGGCTGCCGATTCTGGGCGCGTCGGGTGGCGTGAGGTCGACCGTCCAGATGATGCTCGTCTCAACGCTGAGCGTGGTACTGGTGTCGGCCGCGGTCTGCCGCTGGCGTGCCAACAGGGTGTGATCGCGCTCGGCAAGGCCGCTGAATGACATGGTGAGCGGGCCGGGGTGCGCGCCGGTGACCGGACAGGGCATCTGCCACCCGCCGCCGTCCACCCGGCACTCAAGCGAGTAGGTGAACTGGCCGGGCACGTCTGGGCTCACGGTCATGGTGGGCGCCGCTGTGGTGGCATTCGTGGGGCTTGCCGGGACGCTGCCGAACACCACGCTGGCGGGGGCGCCCGAGCGGATGGTCCACGTGTAGGTGAGGTACGGCGGTTCGCTGATGTTGCCGCCGCCATCCACCTGGCGAACTTCGAGGGTATGCGAGCCATCGGGCAGCACCGGTGTGGTGAATGGGCTCGTGCATGCCGCCCAGGTGACGGAGTCGAGACGGCACTGGAAGGTGCTGGTTGTGGCGCCCGTGAAGGTGAAGGTGCTCTGGGCGTTCGACGTGGACGGCGCGATGGCACCACCAGCCGGTGCGCCCGGCGGCGTCAGGTACACGGTCCACGAGCGCACGGCCGCGGGGCCCGGGTTTCCTGCGGCATCCACAAGGCGCACCGACCAGGTGTGCGCACCCTCCGTTATCCCCGTGAGGGCATCCGGCGAGGTGCACGGCGCAAAGCCGCCGCCGTCCACATCGCACTGATAGGTGTCACCGGTGCCCGCGCCCGTGAAGCTGAAGCTGGCCGTGGCCACGTTGACACCACCGCTCGGACCGGCCGTGATGGTGGGTGCCGCACTCGGCGGCGTGGTGTCGACCACCCACGTGCTGGTTGCGATGGCGCCGAGGTTGCCGGCCGCATCCACCTGGCGCACTCGCATGGCGTGGCTGCCATCGGCCAGACTGCTCGGGGCCTGTGGACTGGTGCACGTCGCCCATGCCACGCCATCGAGCGAGCACTGGAACGTGCCGCCGGCCTCGGCTCCAGCGATGGTGAACGACGCTGACGTGGACCTGACCAGTGCGGCCGACGGCGTCCGCCCCAGGGTGGACACGGCGGGAGCCACGGTGTCGACGGTCCACGTGGCGCTGGCAGCGCTGCCGGCGTTGCCCGCCGTGTCGATCAGGCGTACCCGGAATGCCACCGACCCATCTGCCAGCGGTCCAATACCCCTCGGGCTCGTACATGCCGACCATGTGCCCGACGCCACTTGGCACTGGTACGCCTCACCCGCGCCGACGCCCGTAAAGGTGATGGACGGCGTGGGGTTATTGCTGGGGTCGCTGGGGGAGGACGAAATACTGGGCGTTGTGGAGGGCGGCGTGGTGTCGACAACAAACGTGGTGGTGGCGACCGGGCCCTGGTTCCCCGCGGCATCCACCAGCGCAACGTTGAAGGTGTAGGTGCTGTCAGTGAGCGTGCTGGCGGTGAACGGGCTGGTGCAGGGCACGAAGGCGCCGGAGTTGATCGCGCACACGTAGGTCTCACCGGTGGCCGCGCCACCGAATGCGAAGGCGGGGGTGTCGTCGTTGCCGGGGGTCGCCGGGCCAGATGTGATGGAGGGGCTGTTGGTGGGTGCCACGGTGTCGATCGTCCACGTGCGGCGTGTCACCGGCCCACGGTTGCCGGCGTCGTCGGTGGTGGCCACCTCGAAGGTGTGCGACCCATCCTGCAAGCCGGTGTAGGCCTGCGCGCCCGGGTCACTGGCAGTGTCACACGCGGCCCATACACCGCCGTCGATACGGCACGAGTAGGCCTCACCCGTGCCGGCACCGATGAAGGTGAATGACACCGATGCGGACGACACCGATGATGACGCGGCCGGGCCGGTCGAGATCGTCACGGCACTCACCGGCGGCGCGGTGTCAACCACGTAGTTCTGCACCACCGGGGTGCCCGGGTTGCCCACGGCATCCACCAGACGCACACCCAGCGCATGGGGTCCATCGGCGAGCGAGGCAAATGCCTTGGGCGACACGCAGGGCGCCCACACACCGACGGCATCCACCTGGCATTCGTAGTGATCGCCCGCGACGGCCCCGGTGAATGCGAACGTGGCTGTGGCCACGTTGGTTGGTCCGCTCGGACCCGACGTGAACGATGGCGAACCTGGCGGGGTCACATCAATGGTGATGGTGCCGGTGGCATTTGCCGTAGCGCTGGGACCGGCATTAGAGGCAGTGTCGAGTGCCGTCCGCGATGCGAGGTTGAGGCCGAGGGTGCCGCTCGTGGGAGATCCGGCCGATACGGTCACGGCGTAGGGGCCGGCGCCCGAGCCGGAGACCGAATCGACCGTCCACCCAGTGGACGTGCCGGTGGGCGTGAACGCAGAGGCGATGAGCCCCGTCACCGGGGAGTCGAAGGTCACACGGAAGGTGGCGGTGCCGGAGTTGGTGGGCGTGGCGCTGCTGCTCACGAACGCGCTCACTCCAGGGGCCGTGCGGTCAATCGTGATGTTCGGGGCATCCTGCGCCACGGCCGGGCCGGTGTTGCCGGCCCCGTCGGTCACTGCGTCGGCCGCGAGGCGCGCGATGACCGTGCCCTCCGAGCAGCCGCTGGCACTCACGGTGATGCTGGTGCCGGACGATGCGGACGGGGTGAATGTGCAGCCGATGGCCGTGCCCTGGTTGATGAAGTCGCCGGCCGCGATGTCGCTCACCGGCTCACCGAAGTTGAGGGTGAACACGGGCGCAGCGGAGTTGGTGGGCGTGGCCGGTGGGGTCCATGCCGCCGTGGGCGGCGTGCCGTCGAACGTCACGGTGTTCGCCGGTGTGGCGGTACCTGGCGCCGTGTTGCCAGCCGGATCGCTCACGGCACCCGATGCCAGCGTGAGCGTGACGGTGCCATCGCTCGGCGATGAGTTAGCGAGATTCACGGAGTAGGTGGCGCCCGAACCGGTAATCGACGCCACGGTCCAGCCGCTCGAGGTGCCACCGATCGAGACATCGTTGGCTGCAAGACCCGACACGGGCTCGCTGAAGGTGAGGGTGTAGGCAATGGGACTGCCGCGCGTGGGCGTGGCGGCGCTGAACGCCGACACGACGGGTGCGGTGCGGTCAACCGTCACGATGGTGCCGGTGGCGCCGGTGGCCGGGCCAGTGTTTCCGGCCATGTCGGTGACGGTTGCGACACCGAGGGTCGGCACCACGGTGCCGTCAGCGGGTCCGGTTTTCGCCACCTGCACGGTGAACGTGGTGCCGCTGGACGCCGACACGTTCGACACGGTCCAGCCGGCCGAGCTGCCACCCACGGTGAAGTCGGCCGCGGTCAGACCGTTCACCGGCTCGCTGAAGGTGAGGGTGTAGGCGATGCTCGATGCGCGAGTGGGCGTGGTGGCGGTGAACGACTGCACCGTGGGTGTCACGCGGTCGACGGTGACCGTGTCGCCGGCGAACGCCGTGGGCGGCCCAGTGTTGCCCGCGACGTCAGCCGCACCGTTCGCGGCGATGCGCGGCACGATGGTGCCATCGGTGCCCGAGCTCCCGTCGAAGGTGACCGTGTAGGCATTACCGCCCGCGGCCACCACTGATGCCACGGTCCACCCGGTGGCGGTGCCCGTGCTGGTCACATCCGAAGCGTCAAACCCACTCACCGGCTCGCTGAAGGTAACCGTGTAGGCGACCGACGACGCGTTGGTGGTGGTGGCGCCCACCGGGGTGACCGATGCCACCGCGGGCGCCGTGCGGTCGATCGTCACGCTCGCGGCGTCGAAGGCCGCGCCGGGCGCGGGTCCGCTGAACGCATCGGTGGCAGACGATCCCTTGAGGCGCAGTCGCAGGGTGCCGTCGGTGACGGTGCCTGCCCCCGACGCCACGGTGACGGTGTAGTTGGCCCCGAGCCCGGTGACCGACTGCACACTCCAGCCCGTGGCAGTACCGCCGAGCGAGAAGCTCGACGCGGTAAGCCCCGACACGTTGCCGTCGAAGGTGAGCGCGTACGTGAGCGACGTGCCGTTGACCGTTGTGGACGACGGTGTGAGCGCGAGCACGTTGGTGCCGCGCACGTACGAGATGTTGATGGCGCCATCGCCACTATTGACGCCTGCAGCGTGCTGCACGCTCGATGCCCGCGAAGCACTGGCGTACGACGATCCGCCGCCACCGGCACCTAGGTAACCACCGCCGCCACCGAACCAGCCGGCGCCACCGCCGCCGCCACCCTGCGTGTGGCCCACGCCATTTCCACCTGTGCCGAAGGTGCCCGCTGTCGCGGCGCCACCGCCCGCAGCGCCACCGGCGCTGGGCGTGCCGCCGCCACCGTTGCCGCTGGCGCCCGGGCCACCGGGGGCAGCCGTGGTGAGGCCACCCGGGCCACCTGGGCTGCCGTAGCCGCCGCCGCCACCACCACCTGCAGCCACCAGGCGCGGGTCGCTCCCCGACGCGCCGGTGAGTGCGGCACCGCCATCCACGCGGATGTCACTGGCGCCACCGCCGCCGCCACCGAAGTCGCCGGCCGCGCCCGGGGTCACCCCGCCGCCGCCATTCCAGCCACCCACGGCGTTGAGTGGTCCATTGGTGGTTGCCGGCGATCCCGCCCGGGCGGCGTACACCTGCAGCGTTTCGCCCGGAGTCACCGACAGCACACCCGTCACACGACCGCCCAGGCCCCCGGTACCGGCGTTTGCACTCGTTGACGTTGCAGCCGAGCCCGAGGCACCGCGCACGTCAAACGGCATCTGCGTCACGCCTGCGGGTACCACGAATGGTGTGGGTGCATTGGGGTTGCTGGGCGCGATGACCTGCGTCTGCATCGGACGCGACATGGCGGTGAGTGATCCGCGACCGTTTGTGGCCGTCACACGCACGCGCACGTACTTGGTCACATCGCCTGCGACCGGCGTGTATGTGGGCGTGGTCTGGCCACTGCCCGATGCGGCCGACCAGCTGGTCATGTCGCTCGACACCTGCCAGTCGTACGTGTACGTGATGGTGGGTGCGCCCACCCACGTGCCGCCGTCGGTGGGCACCGGGGTGCCCGCCACGATGGCACTGGTTACCAGCGGCAGCGCCGTGTTCACCAGTGTGAACTGGCCGGTGATGGTCTGGGCGCTCGATGCCACAGCGGGTCCGGTGTTACCGGCGAGGTCGGTGACGGTGGCGCTGTTCAGCCCCAGCGTCACCGTGCCGTCGGCAGGCGTGCCCGAGTGCGACACCGTGACGGTGTACGGGCCGGCGCCACTGCCCGACACGCCCGACACGGTCCAGCCGGTCGACGTTCCGCCCACACTGAAGTCGCTGGCACCGAGGCCGGTCACCGGCTCGTCGAACGTGAGGCTGTACGTGGTGCTGGTGGTGCTGAAGGTCGTCGCCGTGGGGGTGAACGACGCCACGTTCGGAGCGGAGCGATCGATCACCGTGCTGGTGGCCGCCGCGGTGAGTGCGGACGGGTACGCGGCGCCGTCAACGATGACGGCACCCGGATTGAGGCTCAACACGACCGTGCCCGCGGTGGTTGATGCGCCACTCACCGTGATGGTGTACGGGCCGGCGCCAGATCCGCTGAGCGACTGCATGCTCCAGCCCGAGGCCGTTCCACCCACCGTGAACTTCGCGGCGGTGAGCCCCGTGGGCACGCTCTGGAACATGAGCGTGAACGTGGTGCTGCTGGCGTTGGTGGTGGCCTGATCGGCCTTGAAGGCAAGCAGCGTGGGCGTGGTGGCCGGGTTCCCGATGAGCGCCTTCGACGCCACGGTGATTGCACCGCGGGTGTTGGTGGCGGTCACCTTCGATCGCACCAAGCGACCCGTCTCGCTCGCGTCAACCGTGTAGCTGGCGCTGGTGGCGCCCGCACCGGTGCCATTGGCCCAGGTGATGCCGTCGGCCGAGGTCTCCCACTGGTACGTGTAATTGATCGGCGTCGCGCCATTCCAGGTGCCGTCGGTGGTTGTCATCACCGAACCGGTGCTGGGCGTGCCGCTGACAACCGGGCGACCCATGTTGGTAAGGGTGTATGTGGCCGTCACAGTCGACGCAATGCTCGGCATCACAGGGCCGCTGTTGCCGGCGATATCGGTCACCGCACCCCCGGCCAACGCGGCGATGATGGTGCCGTCGGGCGGCGTTGCGCCGCCGCTGGCAGTGACGGTGTACGGGCCGCTGCCCGACCCGCTCACGCCGGTGACGCTCCATCCCGTGGAGGTGCCCGTGAACGAGAAATCGTTAGCGCCCATGTCGGTGACAGACTTGTTGAAGATCACCGAGTAGGTGAACGACGTTGCAGTGGTGGTCGCCGACACCGGCGTGATCGCCGATACCGACGGTGCCGTACGGTCGATGGTGACCGCTGCCGATGCCTGCGCAGTCGCCGGGCTTGCATTGCCCGCAGCATCGGCGACCGCGCCCGACGCGATTTGCGGAGTAGCCGTGCCCTCCGAGCAGTTGCTCACGGTGACGATGACCGACGTGCCGCTGGCGGCCGACACCCCGAAGGTGCAGCCAATGGCTGTGCCCGTGTTGATGAAGTCACTCGCATCAATGCCGGTGACCGCGTCAGCGAAAGTGACTGTGAACGCCTGCGATGCGCTGTTGGTGGGGCTGGCAGGCGGGGTCCACGATGCCGTGGTGGGCGTGAGGTCGATGGTGACGGTGGTGGCGTCGCGATCGGCAACCGGGCCGGTGTTACCCGCACCGTCAATGACGGTGGCCGCCAGCAGGCGCGGCGTCACAGTGCCCTCGGAGCAGCCAGTCACCACCAGGTTGACACTGGTGCCGCTGGACGCCGACGGGGCGAACACACAGCCATTGGCCGTGCCCTGGTTCACGAAGTCACCGGGCGCGATACCGAGCACCGACTCACCGAACGTGATCGGGAAGGTCAGGCTCGAAGCATTGGTGGGTGACGCCGGCGCGGTGCCCCACGTGGCCGAGGGCCCGGTGCGGTCAATGGTGATCGCGGTAGCCGTGGCGGGGCTGGTGGGCCCGACGTTGCCGGCCGCGTCGGTCACACCACCCGCGGCCAGCACCGGGGCAAGCGTGCCCTCCGGGCAACCGGTCACGGTCACCACGACCGACGTGCCACTGGCGGCCGATGGCGAGAAGGTGCAGCCGGTGGCCGTGCCGGCGTTTGAGAAGTCGCCCACGACGATGCCCGACACCGACTTGCTCAGAGTGAGCGTGAACATGGGTGCCGTGGCAGCGGTGGGCGACGCCGGCGAGGTCCAGACGGCGGTCGGCGGCGTGCGGTCGACCATCACCGTGGGTGCCGCGACGGCCGCGCCGGGGAACGGCGTGTTCGACGAATCGAGCACCGCGTTCTGGGCGAGGGTGAGGATGACGCTGCCGGCGCTGGTGCTCGTGCCGCCCACCGTGACGGTGTACGGACCGCCGCCCGATCCGGTGACCGACTGCACGCTCCACCCGGTCGCGGTGCCGCTCACCGTGAAGTCCGACGCGGTAAGCCCCGTCACGACGTCGCTCACCGCAAAGGTGAAGGGAATGCTCGTGGCACCCGTAAGGGTGGTGGCCGCCCCGAAGTCGGTGATGTCGATGAGCGTATTGGGGCGTGTGTAGGTGACCACCGACGACGCCCCGCTGACATTGCCCGCGACATCCACCGCAACCACCGTGAAGTAGTACGGCACCCCGCGCAGTGCGGCATCGAACGTGAAGCTGAGAGTGTCTGCAGGCAGGGTGGTGAGCTGCGTGGTGGGCGGGTTGATGGTGCCACCAAACACGCGATAGCCGGCGATGTCGGCATCGTTGTTGGCAGCCCATGTGATGAGCGGGGCGCTGGCCCCACCAGAACCTGCGGCGACACCGGTCGGCACAGCGGGCACCACGGCATCGATGACCAGAATCGTGTTTGCGGACAGCGAGCCGCTGCCACCTGGCACCGGCGTCGTGATGCTCGCCACATTGCCCACCATGTCCTTGATGGTGCCGCCGGCCAGCGACAGTGCCGAGGTACCCGTGGTCTCGAGCGCAGGCGTGAGGTCGCCCAGTGCCACGGTGTACGAGAACACGAGGTTCGCGGTGCCCGACCCGCTCACGTACGGCAGCGCCAGCGTGCGCGTGCCCAGGTTCATCGTGAGCGTGGGCGTTCCCGTGACAGCAACGGGCTCGCTGAACGAGACGTAGATCGGGATGATCGCGCCGGCGCGATAGGTGCCCGGGGTTACGCCGGTCTGAACGGTCGTGGCAGCGGGTGCCGTGGTGTCGGTGATGTACGACAGCGCGATGGACCCATCGCCGGTGCTCGTCGGGTCGCCCTGCACACTGCTCACGCTGACTGCCGCGGGAGTGACCCACGACGACCCGCCGCCGCCGCCGTTGTTGGCACCGCCACCGCCACCGCCGTAGTAGCCGCCGCCGCCGCCGCTGCCCTGGTATCCGGCCGTCGATGCGCCACCGGTTCCAGAGGTGCCGGGGCTGCCGATGGTTGAGGTGCTCCACACGCCGCCCAGACCACCGGCTGCCTGCGAACCACCCCGACCGCCGATGTAGGTGACGCCGTCATAGCTGGCACTGCCGCCGGTGCCACCCACCAGGCCACCGCCTGCGCCGCCCGTGTTGAGTGCGCCGCCGCCGCCACCACCACCGCCGGCAACTACGACGCGATTGACCAGGGCCGTGCCGCCTCGACGCACATCGGTGGCGCCGCCGCCGCCCGAGCCCGGGTTCGTCCCACCGGCCGCGCCACCGTTCCAGCCAGCGGCCGTCGAGGTACTGGTGCATCCCACGTTCAGCTGAAGGCTCTCACCCGGGGTCACCGGAATAGTGGCCTTCACGCGGCCGCCCTTGCCGGCAGCGGCCACCCGCCCGACGTTACTGTTCTCTCCGCCGCGGGCACCCAGGGCGTCAACGCTGAGCCACGACACGCCCGCTGGCACGACGTAGGTCTGGGCGGCGCACGTTCCGGTGGGTACCGGCGTGGGCACCACTGGAGCCTGGGGCGTGGCCTGCAGTGACGCGGACCTCGGCGACTCCACCGGCGCGCCATTCACGATGAGCACCGCGGCCACCACATAGCTGTAGGTGGTGCCATTCACGGCTGTGGTGTCGCGGTACTCAGTGCTACCGGCTGGCACCGTGCCGATGGCCGTCCAGCCGCCACCAGCAGTGGCGCGGTAGATGACGTATGAGTCGAGGCCCGTGCCGAGCGATGCCTGCCACGCGATGGTCACCTGATTGCTGGCCGGCTGGGCCACCACGCCCATCGGCACCGGTGATCCGGGCACCGTGAGGATCGCCCCACCATCACCCACGATGCGGCGGCACGGCGGCGCGGCGACCGAGCACTCGCCCACACCCACCCCATTTCCGGTGGATGACGCATCTCCCTGACTGTGCGTGGCGCCGGCCGCAAGGGGCGACACGTACGACGATCCGCCGCCGCCGCCGTTGTGGGCGCCGCCGCCGCCGCCGCCGTAATAGCCACCACCGCCACCGCCACCCTGGTATCCGGACGTCGATGCGCCACCGATTCCAGAGGTGCCCGGGTTGCCGACGAATTGGGTGTTCCACACGCCGCCCAGACCACCGGCTACCTGCGATCCACCCCGGCCGCCGATGTAGGTGACGCCGTCATAGCTGGCACTGCCACCGGTGCCACCCACCAGGCCACCGCCTGCGCCGCCCGAGTTGAGTGCGCTGGTGTTGCCGCCGCCACCAGCACCGCCGCCCGCCACCAGCACGCGATTCACCAGGGCCGTGCCGCCCCGTCGCACATCGGTGGCACCGCCGCCGCCCGATCCAGGGGTCGCTCCACCGGCCGCGCCACCATTCCAGCCGCCGGTGGCAGAGGTACTGGTGCAGCCCGCATTGACCTGCAGGGTCTCACCCGCCGCCACCGGGATGTTGGCCTTCACACGCCCGCCCTTGCCGCCCTCCGAGAGGCGGGCGGGGTCGCTGTTCTCGCCACCGCGGGCACCAAGCAGTTCGGCGCTGAGCCACGTGGTATTGGCGGGAACGGTGTAGGTCTGGGCCGCCCCGGTGCACGAGAAGCGGTTCTCCACCGTGAAGGCGGGCGTGGCCTGCACCTCAACCGACTGCGGGCTCTCGAGGCCGTCAGCCGTGACCACCGCCACGCGGTAGTAGTAGGTGGTTCCGAGGGTGAGCGCGCCATGGGTCCAGCTGGATGCCTCCGCGCCATTCACATTGACGACGTTGGGCTCATTACCCGGCGCCGTGCCCCAGTACACCCTGTAGCCCGTGGCACCACTCACCTGCGTGGGCGCCCAGTTGAGCACGTCAAATCCCTGCCAACCGGTGGCCGTGAGGTCGCGCACGAACGAGTCAACCGTGGCCGGCGTGCTGATGATCACCCACCCGTTGCCGGCGCCATCACCCTGCGTGTGCTGCACATCCACGGCCTGCGGCACGACGTACGACGATCCGCCGCCGCCGCCGTTGTGGGCGCCACCACCGCCGCCGCCGTAATAGCCACCACCGCCGCCGCCGCCCTGGTAGCCCGAGGCAGGTGCGCCACCCGTACCCAGCGTGCCGACGTTGCCAACGTAGGTGTTACTCCACAGGCCACCCTGCCCACCGGCGGACTGCGAGCCACCGGCGCCACCGAAGTACGTGGTGCCGTCGTAGTTGGCGCTGCCGCCACTCCCGCCAACAAGCCCCCCGCCGGCGCCACCGGTGTTGAGCGCGCTGCTGCTACCGCCGGCGCCGCCACCGCCACCTGCAACGAGCACGCGGTTCGCGAAACTCGTACCGCCGCGGCGAATGTCGGTGGCGCCGCCGCCGCCTGATCCGGGGGTCACTCCACCGGCCGCGCCACCGTTCCAGCCGCCGGTGTTCGAGGTGGTGGTGCAGCCGACGTTCACCTGCAGGCTCTCGGCGGCAGCCACGGGGAGGCTGGCCTCAACACGGCCGCCCTTCCCGCCGTCCGAGAGGCGAGCGGAGTCGCTGTTCTCGCCGCCGCGGGCGCCCACGGCGATCACGCGCATGAGGGTCACGCCCAGCGGCACCGTGTACGTCTGCGCGGCCGCCGTGCACGCGAAGCGCTGGTCAGACGTGAACGTGGGAATCGCCTTGACGGTCGCCGAGCGGGGCGTCTCGAGCCCGGTGGATGTGACCGCCGCGATGGCATAGAAGTACGGCTGGTTGACGGTAACGCCATCGTGCACCCAGGTGCGCGTGCTGGCGCCATCCACCGACTGCACGTGGGTCAGTGTGCCCGCGGTCGTACCCCAGTAGATCCTGTAGCCGTTGACGTCGCTCACTGGGCTGGGCGTCCAGCCCGCCGACACGTAGCCCTGCCAACCGGTGGCGGTGAAGCCCTGCACCTTCGGGTCGGGAATCGTCGTGGTGATAACGGCGCCGCCATCACCGACCCGGGCACGGCACGGTGCCGCACTGTCCAGATAGCACTCGCGTAGGCCGATACCCGCGCCCATGCTGAGCGACGAGCCCTGCACATGCGCCACATTCGCCGCGGTACGGGCCGCGTACGACGATCCGCCGCCGCCGCCGTTGTGGGCGCCACCGCCGCCACCGCCGTAATAGCCACCACCACCGCCGCCGCCCTGATAGCCCGAGGCAGATGCGCCACCCGTACCCAGCGTGCCGACGTTGCCGACGAAGGAGCCGCTCCACAGGCCACCCTGCCCACCGGCGGACTGCGAGCCACCGGCGCCACCGAAGTACGTGGTGCCGTCGTAGTTGGCGCTGCCGCCACTCCCGCCAACAAGCCCCCCGCCGGCGCCACCGGTGTTGAGCGCGCTGCCGTTACCGCCGGAGCCGCCACCACCACCGGCAACGAGCACGCGATTGGCGGGGGCCGTACCGCCGCGGCGAATGTCGGTGGCGCCACCGCCGCCGGAGCCGGAGGTCACGCCGCCGTTGGCCCCACCGTTCCAGTCGCCCGTTCCGGTGGTGGGTGTGCAGCCCACGTTTACCTGCACGCTCTCGCCGGCCGTCACGGGGATCGATGCGGTAACGCGGCCGCCCTTACCGCCGTCCGCGAGGCGGGCCGTTACGGAGTTCTCGCCACCACGGGCACCAAGCAGGTTGGTGGACACCCATGAGATGCCGGACGGCACCGTGTACGTCTGCGCGGCACCGGTGCAAGTGAACCGGGTGTCCTGCGTAAAGGCCGGCGCAGCCGAGACCACATCGGTACGCGGCGTCTCATTGCCAGCGGAGTCGACCGCAGTGATGGCGTAGGAGTACGTGGTGCCGATGGTGCGCCCGGTGTGCACCCAGGAGTTCCGACCGGCGGCCGACACCGTCTCGGTATTCGTGAGGCTGCTCGTCGACGTACCCCAGTAGATCTTGTACGACGCCAGATCCGTGATGGTGCTGGGCGTCCAGGCGAGAAGCACGGTGGCCTGTTGGCCCGTTGCCACGAAACCCTGCACCCGCGCGTCGGCCATGGGCGCCGCGATGACGGCCGCACCATCGCCCTGGCGCGTGCGACACGGGTAATCAGTTGACGTGGTACACCAGCCGAAGCCGAACTCGGGACCAGCATCGGTGCTGAGCACGCTGCCCTGCGTGAGGCGCGCGTAAAGCGCTCCCGGCACCGCATACGACGATCCGCCACCGCCGCCGTTGTGGGCGCCACCGCCGCCACCGCCGTAATAGCCACCACCACCGCCGCCGCCCTGATAGCCCGAGGCAGATGCGCCACCCGTACCCAGCGTGCCGACGTTGCCGACGAAGGAGTTACTCCACAGGCCACCCTGCCCACCGGCGGACTGCGAGCCACCGGCGCCACCGAAGTACGTGGTGCCGTCGTAGTTGGCGCTGCCGCCACTCCCGCCAACAAGCCCCCCGCCGGCGCCACCGGTGTT